>NZ_JBLZXR010000072.1:0-45006 GCF_050285345.1 Acinetobacter sp. | reverse complement strand
CCCCACTTGTTTTTAAGTGGGGACTAAATTAAGGCTTATAGGATGAATTCATAAGGTGTGTTCAGCGGACGCTTACCATGCAACAACTATATGAATGGCTCAACCAACATCATCTGACGGTGCCATCGAGTTCTGCCACCGCCAAGGCCATCAATTACACTCTGAAGCGTTGGCCAGCTTTAAGTCGCTATTTGGATGATGGCAATCTACCGATTTGTAACAATTGGATCGAAAATCAAATGCGACCTTGGGCCTTAGGACGCAAGAACTGGCTATTTGCAGGTTCGCTGCGCAGTGGTCAGCGAGCTGCAAACATCATGACCCTGATTCAGTCAGCAAAGCTGAATGGACTAGATCCGTATGCCTATTTAAGTGATGTGCTGAAAAGGTTGCCGACACATAAAATGACCCAAATAAAAGAATTACTGCCACACCGCTGGAAATCCGACCAAAATTAAAAAATAGCTATGGGGTTCAGCGGACGCTTACATTTAAACGATAGAATCTGAACTATTGAAAATAGTCATCCGTTGGTTTTGCCAATTCAATGAGGCCCTGACGCAAGGCTTCCGACCAGCCTTTACTGATCATAGTAAAGTATGGGTCTTCCTCATAAATGCGCTTACCATGTGGCGTAATCAAACTGTCTTTTTTATACACCAATGCATCCAGTGGCATGCCGACAGAAACATTGGAGCGAATGGTCGAATCAAAGGAAATTAAACTACAGCGCATGGCTTCATCGAGCGGCATATCATAGCGTAAGGTGCGATCTAAAATTGGTTTGCCATATTTACTTTCACCAATTTGAAAATATGGCGTATCTGAAGTGGCACTAATAAAATTACCTTGCGGATAAATATTATACAGCTGCATTTGACCGCCCTGAATCTGACCACCGACCAACAAACTACAATAATAATTACTTTGCTCTAAAGTGTCTGTAGTGACATCGGCAATGACTTTTTTTAAGGTATGGCCAACCAATTCAGCTACCTCAAACATGGTATTCACACTATATAAATTGGGTTCTTGCTTCAGTTCTAACTGATTTTGTAAATGTCCAATGACTGCTTGTGTTGTGGCTAAATTTCCTGATGTTTGAATGGCAATGAAACGCTCGTTCGGCACACCAAAAGTATATAATTTACGAAATACAGAAATATGATCGACCCCAGCATTGGTCCGTGTATCACTAATAAAGACCATGCCATCCTGTAAACGTAATGCACAACAATAGGTCATATATATCCCTCTTATTTTTTGAATATCCTAATATCTGAACAATTAAGCTCATTGATGAACATTGTTCAAAGGTATTATTTTGATCTGTTAAATACTATTACTATTACTATTCACTAAATTTACTCTAAATATAATGCGTTTAATGATCGATCATCAACCTCATATATTCACCTCAAACATATTTTGAATATGATCACTGAAATGATAAAAATTTTGGTTGTTCGGTGAATGTTTCAGTTCTAGCCATGCCTCTTCAAGATTATTCCACCCCAATTGAACCAAAGCTGCAACAATGTGCTCAATTTTAGGCAAGGTGTTCGACAAGTTCTGTTGCATACGTAACTGTTGGTCAAATTGCTCTAAGCATTGCCCTAAGCTAAAAAATAAAAATATATCATCAGACTCTGACTCTAAAACCTCTTCACATTCTGCAACCACATCACAAATATAACTCGGGTTTTCACAGGCATTACGAAGCAAGTGATTGAGCTCAGCATAACTTTTTGCTGAAAGTACGCCACGTAAATCTTGAACATTATAGCGCGCATACTGAAATTGACTGCTAAAAGACGTAGGTTGTTCTTCATTTAGGATCAGTTCATTTAAAGAGTCTGCATCAAACGCAGGTAAACAAAAGGCATGTGCATAAGCCAAGGCAGACTCTGTATCTTGAAACGGAAATAAACTGCACAGGTATTGTGTACGCGTTAAATAGCGCCCTAACCAAAATATATGTTCAGCATTACTCTTTAATAAAATCATCTGCTGCACCTTCAATGGAATTTATGAGCGTAGATCATCGACCACCCAAGTATCTTTAATGCCACCGCCCTGCGATGAATTCACTACCAGAGAACCAGCTTGCATTGCCACACGGGTTAATCCACCCGGTACAATTTCAGTGCGATAAGGTGAACTGAGCACAAATGGCCGCAAGTCAATATGACGTTCAGAAATGTTACTTTCATTAAGTGTTGGGCTCACGGACAAATCTAAAGTCGGCTGAGCAATATACAAATGCGGTGCCGCAGCGACTTTTGCTCTAAAAGCCTTCAGTTCTTGAGTCGATGCTTGTGGGCCAATCAGCATGCCATATCCGCCAGAACCCCGTGCTTCCTTCACCACCAACTGTTCCATGTTGCTCAGCACATAATCCAAATCGTGCTGTTCACGACATTGATAGGTCGGTACATTTTTCAGAATCGCTTTTTCACCCAAATAAAAATCAATCATTTGATCAACATAAGGATAAATTGATTTATCATCTGCAACCCCTGTACCCAGTGCATTGGCAATCACCACATTATGTTGCTTATAGGCCGACATCAGACCTGCAACGCCTAAAGTACTATCGGGTTTGAAACAAAGTGGATCTAAAAAAGCATCATCCACACGACGATAAATTACATCAACCTGTTGGCGACCTTTAATAGTTTTCACATAAACCTTATCGTTTTTCACATAAAGGTCACGTGATGTCACCAAGGGCACATCCATTTCCCTTGCCAAAAAGGCATGTTCATAATAGGCACTGTTAAAACGCCCTGGTGTCAGCACCACAATAAATGGATGATCCATATCGGCATTTTCAGCCAATATTTCACCTAATAATTGTGGGTAGTGTTCAATGCCCATTATGTGGTTTTGCTGACACAACTCAGGCAGTAATTTTTGACTAAGCTTACGGCTTTCCAACATATAAGACACGCCAGAAGGTGTTCTTAAATTGTCTTCCAGCACATAAAATTCGCCTTGACCATCACGGATAATATCAATGCCGCTGATCTGACTATAAATTTTACCCTTGAGATGATGCTTATACATCTGTGGCAAATAAGCTTCGTGGGTCAATATGTATGATTCAGGAATAATGCCTGAGTTTAAAATATCTTGTTGATGATAAATATCGTGTAAAAATAAATTCAATGCTTGCACACGTTGTGCACAGCCAAGCGACAAACTATCCCATTCTTTACGTGCAATGACACGCGGAATTAAATCATAGGGAATTGTGCGCTCGATACCCTCATCTTCGCCATACACGGTAAAGGTAATTCCTTCATACAGGAAATGTTGTTTTGCAGCCTGATTTAACTGTTTTAATTCTTCAAGTGTATGCAAAGAAAGCCATTGCTCAATGCGCTGACATGCTTCTCGACCTGCAGATTTGTTATCACGCATTTCATTAAAAAAATGTGCCGACAATTGTTCAAACATTGCATGTCCAGTTGCTACAGGCCGAGTGATTAATGATGTCGTGAGAGCTGGCTTAACATCGTAAATATCAAGCCTATTGAAAGTTGTATCTCGATTTTCTTTCAACATAGCAACTCCATTTTTTTTGTGATCTATTGTAAATAAACCAAGTAATAAACATGCCTCGCATATCCACTTACCCTTCTGTTTATTTATGCATCAAAATCATCATGCGGTACAGCATCTAACGACTCAAGTTGTTTCTAAATACTTTAGGCAATCCACTTGGATTTTTTATTTTCAAGACTTGCGAAACCCATCGAGATTCCATATTGTGTCCAACAGCATCATTTTATTCATTTCCAATACTGTTCAAGCTCAAGATTATGTCTTCACAAGAAAAAGAAACGTCAAATAGCCTCTATCGCCAGTGGCAAATTCTTTCACGACTGTCTACAGGCAAGTGGATGGGTACGCGTGAATTACAAGAAATCCTGAACCGCGAAGGGATTGATATTAGCCTGCGAACGATTCAGCGCGATTTAAACCAGATTTCATTACGTTTTCCAATTGAAAGTAGTAAAACCACACCTCAAGGTTGGCGTTGGCGCTCTGATGCACCAATTCAAAGTTTGCCGCACATGACCAGTTCTCAAGCAGTCACCTTTATGATGGTGGAAGAACATTTAAAGCATTTGCTACCGCCAAGTTTAATTGACGAAATGAACCCTTGGTTTGACCTTGCACGACGCAGTCTGTCCTCTCAAAATAATGTACGCCAATGGATTAACCGTGTCCGCATTGTTCCTGCAACACAGCCTTTAATTCCACCCGTAGTTGATAAAGCCTCACAGCAAGCCATTTATGAAGGTCTGCTACAGGACAAACAACTTGAATGTAGCTATCAAGGTCGTGGGCAACAAAGCGAAGAAAAAACCTATATTTTGAATCCTTTGGCTTTGGTTCAAAAAGGGGCAATTATTTACTTGGTCTGCACTCGCCATGACAAAACCGATATTCAAACTTTTGCCCTGCATCGTTTTAAAACCGCACATGTTTTAAATTCACGTGCCCTACATCCTGTTGATTTTGATATTGATGCCTATATTGACTCTGGCGCACTCGGTTTCCGTGTCGATTTCAACAAAGCCACAGAAATGGTCGCGCTGAAACTGACCATGTCCGAAGCTGATGCGATTTATTTTGAAGAAAGTCAGCTCAGTAAAGACCAAGTAATCCATAAAAGTGAATCAGGACTGGCGGAAGTCAGTGCCACAGTACCCTTTACCTCTCAATTGATCTGGTGGTTACGCAGTTTTGGTAAAAAGATCCAAAAAATTGAACCTGAAGAAGTCGCTATTGAAGTTCAACAACAAGATTAATAATACAGGCTCGCATGATTTAACTTTATGTGAGCTTTTAAATTGTGTCACTTATAAAATGCAGCACATACAAATATTCTCGGCATAAAAAAGTCCCAATATTTGGGACTGAATAATTGCTTAGAATATTTTTGTCATTTTAATCTGTTGGGTTGAAAGGAATTACAGCGCTGCTCTCTGCTGACTATGCTGCTGTAACACAAAGAATGTCTTATACTTCAATTGAATCAATGCTGACATAGGCAAGCAAGTTCAGCCGTATTATATCGAATGGATTTTTTGGTCATCATGTTTAACTCCTTGAATAGAATTAAAGTTACTTTAACGACCTATAAATCCTCTGAGAAATAATAAGAATTGATCTCTTTTGCATATTTTTGCTTTAAGAGAATTTCTGATTTTCTTTACCTACTAAGGTTTAAACCTTAACTTTGGCTCAATCATCCCGTATTTTTAACAAAACTACACCGAATCAACAAATTAAGGCTTGAGCATTATGCCTAAACTCGGCAAATTAATAGCATATGAACTGTATATGATTCTTAAAATATGCCAAGTCCAGCACAATCGATTCGCCATAAACTTCTTAATACCTTTTTCTCACGCCATTCCATTTGGTTTGCCTGTATTATTATTGCCTTATTAATTACCAATTTCCATATCGGTTATTCGCCTCAATATATTCAATATTTTGTCCCTGAAAAATTACTCAACAGTATTTGGGTCATTACTATTTTACTGAGCTTCGTCGGGCTATATGATGTTTTACAAACCAAACATTCGATTTTAAAAAATTATCCTATCATGGGGCACTTTCGGTTCTTATTTGAAGATTTCCGCCCGGAAATTCGTCAATATTTTATTGAAGCCGATCAAGATGCGCTGCCCTTTTCACGCATGCAACGCAGTTTGGTCTATCAACGCGCCAAAAATAAAAACGCCGATAAACCCTTTGGTTCCATTGTCGATGTCTACCAAAATGACTACCGATTTATCAATCACTCATTAACCCCATGCATACCTGCCATTCCTGAAACGTTCCGTATTAGCATTGGTAATGAACAATGTTCACAGCCGTATAGCGCAGCTATTATGAATATTTCGGCAATGAGTTTTGGTAGTTTAAGTGCCAATGCCATTCGTGCGTTGAATTTAGGTGCTAAGATGGGCAACTTTTACCATGATACAGGTGAAGGCAGTATAAGTCCTTATCACCTTGAAAATGGTGGCGATATTGTATGGGAACTGGGCAGTGGCTATTTTGGCTGTCGTACCATTGATGGAAAATTTGACCCTGTACGCTTTGCCGAACAAGCCAAACTCCCTCAAGTGAAAATGATTGAGATCAAACTCTCTCAAGGCGCTAAACCCGGTCACGGCGGTATTTTACCTAAAGATAAAATTTCTGAAGAAATTGCACAGATTCGTGGTGTAAGCCGCGAGCATGATTGTATTTCACCTTCGAGCCATCCCGCGTTTAGTACCCCGATTGAAATGATGCAATTTATTCAACAATTACGTGACCTATCAGAAGGTAAACCTGTCGGCTTTAAACTCTGTATCGGACAACCATGGCAATTCATGAGCATTGTCAAAGCGATGCTACATACTGGCATCCTCCCTGACTTTATTGTAGTCGATGGCTCAGAAGGCGGCACTGGCGCTGCCCCAATTGAATTAATTGACAATATGGGCACACCACTACGTGAAGGCCTCCTCTTTGTGCATAACACACTCGTCGGTGCTGGGCTGCGTTCAAAAATCAAAGTCGGCGCCAGTGGTAAGATTATCAGTGCCTTTGATATTGCCAGCACCATGGCCATTGGTGCGGATTGGGTCAATTCAGCACGTGGTTTTATGTTTGCCGTTGGTTGTATACAAGCGCAAAGCTGCCATACCAACCTTTGTCCTGTTGGCGTAGCCACGCAAGATAAAGACCGCCAAAAGGCCCTGCATGTGCCGACTAAAGCCGAGCGGGTCTTCAACTTCCATAAAAATACCATGCTTGGACTAGCTGAGTTAATTGCCTCTGCTGGCCTAAAACACCCTTCGGATATTCGTCCGCATCATTTAGCACAGCGGATCAATAATCGTGAAATAAAAAACTATGCACAACTACACTTTTGGTTAAAGGATGGTGAGTTGCTACATTGTGAAAATAAAGATGATGAAAATTTCTATTTCCGTATGTGGAATATGGCGCATCTGGAAAAATTCTAAGTCATTTTCTAGACCATAAAAAAGAGGCAATATCGCCTCTTTTTACTTATTTTTAAACTAAAATTGTTTAAATTTAATAATAGGATTTATTGCTATTTTGCGCATGTAAGAAGGCTGGAATAAGGCCTGTTAAAGCCGCACGAATATCTGCACGTTCATTAATTAACTGATGTGAACCTTCTTCCAACATTAACAACGTCTGTAATCGAAACTTGCGACGAATAAACTCAATGTTATAGCGCCAGTCGACGGTTTGATCTTGCGCACCTTGCGCCAACCACACAGGAATACGACAAGCGGGACGCGCTTCCATTTCCTGCATCCATTTCGACATCGCCAATATCCAATCCATTCCCATCATACGCGGCTGTAAAGGGTCTTTTAAACGGACAAAGCGCAAAAACTCAGGATTATGATTATTACGACGGAAATGTCGAGGAACTTCACGTTTAATGCGACGAATGATGCCGAGCCCTACAGAATTATGCCACCATGCAGATTTTGCCGGACGGATTAGCGGTGATAATAATAATACCCGCTCCACATAGGGATTTTCACGGCGCTCTGCGAAATCCAGCAAATGGTGTAACCAAATAGCCCCACCGGTACTCTGTCCAATCCCCAACCACGGCATAGGCAATTGTGTCGCATGTTTCACATAACGATACACCGCTTCAAGCACTTGCTGATAATGATCAAAATTTTGAATACTTGCAGGTGAACCATTACTTAAACCATGCCCTGGTAAATCATAAGTTAAAACACTAAAGCCTTGATCAAGCAATTCACGAATAATCGGCTGATAAATACCACTGTGTTCCAAATAGCCATGTAGTAAAAATACCGTGCCTTTGATCTGATCTATCTCAGATTTCAGTCGTGGTTGAAAAACTTGCACATGCAATTTAAACAAAGGCATTTCAATAAAGCCCTGCCAATGCTCACAATCTAATGCATCCAAGCCATATAAACGTCGATAAGATTCAATCTCGACAGTTGGCTCAAATTTGCGGTTTAAGTTTAAAGGTTCAAGTAACTGCGGTGTTAGTTCACGGCTTGGAACTGGGAGATCTAATTGCTTCAGAATCGAAGGATTTAAAAATGGAATATCAGTCATTATGGAACCTCTCGACAGTCACTCGAGCCAAACCATACATCGCGTAAAGTGGCCAATAATTCATAATTTGCACGGCGGCTATGGTCATAATTTTTCTCGCTTGGGCGCCATGTGGTTAAGATGGTTGGCATCGGAGCAACGACTGGAATCGTTTCGATCCCATTGAGCGCAAATAAACGACGTGTACGTGGCATGTGATATTGATCGGTAATTAAAATTACTGTGGGCGCCCCCCCTTTCTTTTGCAACAGCAAAGAACTAAAACGCGAATTTTCACAGGTATTCATACTGCGATCTTCAAGTAATTTTGCATCAACATCATAATTTTTCAGCCAAGCTTGCATATAGGGTGCTTCCACACCACTCAATACAATCGGCAATTTATGTTCACGCTCAACCTCTAAAGTTTTTTCAAGGCGCAGTCGGGTGTAATCATTAACGATAATATCTTTATCATTTTTATCTAATGTTAATCCGCCACCTAAAACGACAATGGCATAGGGTTCAGCTGTCGGCGGTTTTACCGGCTTATCTTGCATTTTCGCTAAGTCATGATAGATTTCATTATCGACGGGTTCAGCTTCAGACGCCGCTTGTTCAATTTCATGCGTTTGCAAAAATTCAATGTATTGCGTCATTAAACCTTTATTTTCAGCGCTATTGAGTTCCAATAAATCCTTCATTTTCTGTGCGGGATTTTCAGCTTGTGCTTCTGAAGCAGATATTTCTTGCGTATTTAATAGAGGAACTTGTGGCTGATCTTTCTGATCATTTTCTTTTTGATGTTCTTCTTCAATGAGTTGTTGTAATGCCTTATAACGCGCTTGAATCACGGTTAAATCTTGAGGCTCATCCGACTGAATCGCTTGCTCCATCAACTTTAAGTACGCCTGACGCGCAATCCACAGATCAGAGCCGGGTTCAAAACTATCGTCATCACTCAGCGCACCCATTTTCTGACTTTGTGCTGCCTGTTGGTTGACTTCAACTGGTACAAAATAGTTCAGACTTTTCACAACCAGTTTAGAATAAAAAGGCGTATAAATGAAAACCATAAAACAGCCCAAAAGCACAAACAGCACAGCGATAATTTGTACTAATCGGACCATCCAATGTGTTTTATCCATGTATTGACAACCTATTTCCTATCTTTTGCCTTAATCCTGATGTGAGCGTATTAAACCATTTTCATCAAATAATACAGGTTCAGGGTGTAATACAATATTAAATTTTTCAAAAACATCATGTTGTACTGCTTTGTAAGTTGCACGTACATCGTGTAAGGTCGCGTGTTCATAATTAACCAAAACCAAGGCTTGTTTATGGAACATTCCCACCATACCCAAGGTCTTGCCTTTCCAGCCCGCTTGGTCAATTAACCACCCTGCTGCAAGCTTAACTTCATTATACGGTTGTGGGTAATGCGGTAAATTGGGAAATTGCACGACAATTTGGTCAAAAACCTGCTGACTAATCACAGGATTCTTAAAAAAACTTCCCACATTTGGATATTGTTTAGGATCGGGTAACTTGGTTTGACGAATATGAATCACTTGCTGTTGTAGGTTTTCAGCGGTTAATTCATCTCCAACCGCATTTTTTAAATCACCATAATTCAGCTTTAACTCAGCCTGTCTCAACAATTTAAACGTGACATGGGTAATGACAAAACGTTCAGGCCGATCTTTGAAAATACTATGGCGATATGAAAAATCACAATCTACAGCTGCTATGCTGCAATGCACCTTATTTTCACGGTCATACACTTGCACCGAATCAATAAACTCACCAACTTCGACGCCATAAGCTCCAATATTTTGTACCGGTGAAGCACCGACCAGGCCTGGAATTAAAGCTAAATTTTGTAAACCAAACAGTTGATGTGCCGTGGACCACAACACAAAATCATGCCAAACTTGCCCTGCGCCGACACGAACAGTTTGCGTCATTTCATCTTCAGATAAATATTCAATTCCTTGAATATCCATATGAATTACTAAAGCGTGAATCTGTTCCGGTAACAACATGTTGCTACCACCTGAAAGAATCAGCACATTTAAGTTTTCATCTTGCGCAAACTGTAATGCGGCTTCTAAATCTTCGACTGAATGAATACGGACATAATGCGATGCAGTTGCATCAAGGCTTAATGTATTGAATGGCTTAAGCTGAACCTGAGTTTGAATTTGCATTCTTAAACCTTAATGTTTGGGATGTACTTGAACCTGACTTTTTAAATAATTCACCCATGCTTGACTGCTCGACTCGCACTGATCAAGCACATGTTCAAATCCAGCATCACCGCCATAATACGGATCGGGAACTTCTTGCTGTGGAAATTGATGATCATGCTGGCTCATTAATGAAATTTGTGCACGAAGTTGCCCAAACTCTTGTTGTGCTTTAGCCATGAGTTGTTGAATATTATCTAAATTTTCATAGTCCATTGCCAAAATTAAATCAAACTCTACAAAATCTTGTACAGTTAACTGACGTGCACGCAGCGCAGATAAATTATAGCCACGTAATTGGGCATGTTTTTGACTACGATGATCAGGTGCCTTACCCGGGTGATAATTGCTCGTCCCCGCTGAATCGACCTGAATATTGAGTTGAGCTGCATCACAAAAATGTCTCAGAACCACTTCTGCCGTCGGTGAACGACAAATATTTCCTAAACAAACACACAACACCTTATATGGCGTGCTGGATGACATAACAACCTCAAGACTACTTTAATTTCAAGCGTCTTATGTTAAGTTATTTACCAGATGAATCCTATATCAAGACTCAAGAATAATGTTTATTTGGATATAAAAAATAAGGATAAGCCAATGAGTAGTTTTCAGTTTCAAACCGTCAGCAATATTATTTCTGGCTTAGGCTCAATCACACAGCTCAAAGAGGTATTACAAGATTTTCGCCCTAAACGACTACTTTTAGTCACCGATCCCGGTATGCTGCAACAACAACTGCATCTACCTATACTCGAAATCTTAGAAAGCATGCAGCAAGACTATGTAATTTACTCCAGCATTCAGTCTGACCCTGCTGAACATATTGTGCTCGATGCTGTACAGTTTGCCAAAAATGAAAAAATTGACTTGGTTTTGGGTTTTGGTGGCGGCAGTTCCATGGACGTTGCCAAAATCATTGCCATCCTTGCCCACCCAGAGCAGACTCAACAACTACAAGACCTCTATGGTGTAGGAAATGCCAAACGTCCTCGCTTACCGTTAATCCTTGTACCGACCACTGCGGGTACGGGCTCGGAAGTGACACCCATTTCAATCGTGACCACAGGTGAAACCACAAAAACTGGTATTGTTTGTCCTGCTTTATATGCAGATGTCGCAATCCTTGATGCCACTTTTACTCGTAATTTACCTGCGCAAATTACTGCAGCTACCGGTATAGATGCCATGGTGCATGCCATAGAAGCCTACACCTCTAAAATTAAAAAGAATCCTTATGCGGACATGCTCGCTAAACAAGCGTTAAGGTTACTCAATAAAAATCTCAAATTGGTGTTGCAAAATGGTCATAATCTAGAAGCACGTCAACACATGCTGGTGGGTTCAATGCTAGCAGGGCAAGCTTTTGCCAATGCGCCAGTAGCCGCAGTGCATGCACTTGCCTATCCTTTAGGTGGACATTTCCATTTGTCTCATGGACATACCAATGCCTTGGTTTTGACAGAAGTATTAAAATTTAATGCACCACAAGCCAAACAACTGTATGCTGAATTAATGACTTGGCTCGACCCATATAGTACAGGCTCTACCGACGGACTATGTGATCTCTTTATTGACCACATGCAAAATCATTTGGATCGCAGTGGCTTGGTTTTAAAGCTTAATCAGCTCCAAGTCCCAGAGCAGATGATTGATCAGCTTGCCGAAGATGCTTTATTGCAAACTCGTCTATTACAAAACAATCCGCGTGAGCTGCATTTAGACGATGCAAAAAATATTTATACGGCAATCTATGCTTAATTGTAAGAAAAGTCCCCCCTCCTTTGGAATGAAAAGCATTGCTCTGCAAGGAGACGAGGGCTTAAAAAGCTTGATTGTGATTACTTAGACTTAAATGATTTGCATCGACATTTCAACATGATTCGATAAAAAGGTCGATCCTGAAATCGAAATTATTTTGGCACTTGATCTTTTAGTTGAAGCTCAGTAAAACTGGTTGAACTTTAATACGGATATCAACTTGTATAAAATGAAACCTGAATTAAAACAACGCCAAGACTATGCTTTTTTATTGCCAATACAAACCCGCTGGGCTGACAATGATATGTATGGCCATGTAAACAATATCACCTATTACAGCTATTTTGACACAGCTGCTAATGTCTTATTACTACAACATGCAGGTTTAAACCCACAAACCTCCCCCATAATTGGCCTAGTGGTCGATTCAGCTTGTAGTTTCTTGGCAGAATTGTCTTATCCAGAAGTGATTGAAGTCGGTGTTGGCATTTCAAAAATTGGGAATTCATCACTCCGCTATGACCTTGCCATTTTTAAACAAGGTCAAACGACTGCTGCGGCACAAGGTCATTTTGTCCATGTCTTTGTTGATCGCCAAACACGAAAAAGCACCTCGATACCCCAAGATATGCGAGATGCTTTAGCGCCATTTATGCTTCATGATGCATCTTAGTTCTTCAAAAATTTGAATCAAGCACCTATTTTCCAACTTAAAGATTTATTTAAGTTGGATATTTTGTAATTCGCCATCAAAGTTTTTGAGCAGATCTTTGACCACAGGTTCGGCATGTAATAATTCATTTGCCCGCGCAAACGCTTTTTCCTTACGTACATGTTGCAAGGCATAAGGTGTGGTCTGTTCAACATCCTCAAAGCGAATATTGAAACGGCAGCTCGGCCATTGTTCATGAATCGCTTGCTCAAGTACATGCTGTAACTGAGTCACTAAGGCTTCATATTGCTTTGGAACATGAAAAACTGACTCACCATTAATTACACCACTCATCACACCATGCTGTGCTAATTCTTGAACAGCCGGCGAAAGTTGGCTATTTCTAAACCAATACTCCCACTTCTCGACATTCCACTCACCTTCTAATTCTTGAGGTTGGAGTGTCAAAATATCTTGTGGCATCAGTGTTGAGGATGACGCATTCGATGAAACTTTAACTTCTTTTTGCGTTACAGGTGCGGCTAAATCAAAGTCATTTGTCGTTTGAGAGTTTTCAAAATCGCTTGCGTTATCCTGTACAACTTGTGCTAAATCTTGCTGTGACTCAGGTGAATGAACTGTCGATAATTCAGATTCATCGACAGTTAATGGTGCAATATCTTCAAAATTAATATCCGCCACATTCACTTCGATTTCAGTACTTGGTGTTGGATCTAAATCAAATAAACCATCTTCAGCTGCTGCATCCATCACAATTGTAGTGCTTGTAGCAATTTCAGAAGTTGCGCTTAGAGGAACATTTGAAATATTTAAAGACTGTTCCACTTCTACAACATTTTCTGGTGCTACTTCAACCTCATCAACTTCATCTAAAAAATCATCCGAAGATGGTTCATCTGCCACAGATTGATTGAGTGCTAAATCATCTTCTTCATCATAATGCGAGTCGTCAAAATCATCGAAATCTGCTGATGCCGTATTTACAGGATTTTCCTGTGTCTCTACAGGCGGTGTTATTGGCTGATTTTGTTCAGTTGCAACGGCTTGAACAGGCTGTTCTAACTGTGGTTCAACGTGTGGTAATTCTGCAACTATTTCTTCTTGCTGAACTGCAGACACCAACATTTCATTCGGCTGTAATGGACGGAATGCCAGTAAACGCAGCACACACATCTCAAAACCTTGCTCTTGCGTGACCGCCAGTTGTAAATCTGCACGACCTTTACATGCCACTTGATAATACAATTGTAAATCTTGTGCAGAAATTAACTGCGACAATTGCATAATTTTTTGATTAATCTCAGCGCTATATTTCAAAGCCAAGTCTGGCAAATATTGCAACAAAGCCAATTCATGCAAGGTTGAAATTAATTGGTCTAAAACCAGTGAAACGTCCAATGCCTGTTGACGAAATTGCATCAACAACGCGCTGACACGTTCACGTTGATTTTGATGAATTGCTAAAATCAAATCATAGATAATGGTACGGTCAATCAAGCCTAACATGTCTTTAACATCTTGGTGCTGAATTTCACCTTGACCATAAGCAATCGCTTGGTCCGTTAAAGACAGCGCATCACGCAAAGAACCTTGTGCAGATTCAGCAATTTGCCAAATCGCATCCTGATCGGCATGGATCTGTTCTTTATTTAGAATATTGGTGAGATGTTCGGTAATTTCATCCACAGCGAGGGGACGCAACGTAAACTGCAAGCAGCGCGAAATAACCGTAATCGGCAATTTTTGTGGATCAGTGGTTGCAAAGAGGAACTTCACATGCTCAGGTGGTTCTTCCAAAGTCTTTAATAAGGCATTGAACGAGTGCGTAGATAACATGTGCACTTCGTCAATCAGGTAGACTTTAAAACGCCCCTGTGTCGGCGCATAAGGAACGTTATCGAGTAACTCACGGGTATCTTCAACTTTGGTTCGTGATGCCGCATCGATCTCGATCAGGTCGATAAAACGTCCTTCATTGACCGCTTTACAGGTTGGACATACTTCACATGGTGTTGACGTTACACCTGTTTCACAGTTTAGGCATTTCGCCAAAATACGTGCAATGGTGGTTTTCCCCACCCCACGAGTTCCCGTAAACAAATACGCATGATGTAACCGACCACGTTCTAGGGCACTGGTGAGTGCGCGTGACACATGGTTTTGTCCCACGAGTTCAATAAAATTTCGTGGACGGTATTTTCGTGCAAGTACTTGATACATGTATGCTCCTTTTTACAGGTGTAAGCATACTGTTTTTTTGCTCAATAGTGAAATAAATGGCGGAGTTTGGACAATAAAAACCCGATCATTGAATATCAAACAGATCGGGTAAATTTAATATAAATTTCGAAAGCTTAAACGGCCTTATTTAAAATAAAATCACTTTGTATTTGATAGCGTTTCGCAGTTTGATCTACTCTGATTTCAAGCAGTTGTTGTTCTAAATCCACATACAGCAAATTACGGGTTTTAACATCCATCAATTCAAGTTGTTGTTGTGCATCATCTTTAAAATGGATGATACCTTTGAGAACTTCAACCTCATTATGAGCACTTAAACTTTCACGAGTTAAAGTATAGGTTTGATCTTCATGTAACGCTAAGGCCACAGCCATACCCGGACAATCATCATAACGAGATAAACATCCCATACACGGTGTCGTGCCTTTAAAATTTCCAATCCAGGCCGCTTGTTGTTTTTCAGCTGTGACGGCTATGTCAGCATTAACTCTAGATTGCTGAGATTCCTGACAACCCAATAAAGCCGAGGTTGCCACCAAAGGAATCAAAATCACTTTTTTCATAACACAGCAGCAATCAAAATTGAGGCATTAAAATAGCACAAATAAGCAATAGCACAAATAAGCCTCAAAATTGTGAACGATTACAATGATTCAATACTTACTCTATGGATCAAAACCAGCCTTTATGGCCTTTCAAAACTTTATCCGCACAGCGCAGGGTTTCTTGTGTTAGTCCCCATAAACGATAATCTCCAGTAATCGAACCTGTTGGGAAATTATGAGTATAAGCAAAGCTAAGTTGACGTTCTGGGTCACACCAAGCCCCTGAACCATTAAAACCCATATGACCAAAACCTGTACTCGACTTGCCTAAGGTCAAAATACGGTGATAGCCCAAGCGCCAATGCATCGGTAACGGCATAATACGATCACGTTGAGTAAATTGAACTGTACTTAAAGTCTTAAAAATATCTGGTTGAATCAGTGTTTCACCTTGCCACTGACCTTGATTTGCCAACATGGCATAAATTTTCGCAAGGCTATGGGCACTAAATACACCGCTTGCAGCAGGAATAACCGCTTGTAAACCTTCGTCGCTAAAAAATGAAAAATTACGCATACCTTTTGGAATCATGCCATCTTGGAAATCCTGAGGATTCTGTCCTGAAAATTCGAGTAATTTATCTAGCATTGACGGTTTATGCGCCATTTTCTTTTTCTTAGTTGTTTGAGTAGTGCTTTGATCTGCTTTTTTCTTTTTAGGAATTAATCTTGCGACATTCGTCAATTGATCTTGAGGTACACCAAAGTAGGCAAAATCTAAAGCCAAAGGTTCAACCAAATATTGTTGCATCAATTCTGCCAGTGATTTCCCTGTGGCTTTTTCTAGTACACCACCGACTTGCCAACCAAAGGTTAAGGGTTGATACGCGGCATCTGTTGCAGCTTCAAAACGTGGTTTTGCCTGTTCCAATACATGCAGCATATGCGGCCAATCGGCCATTTCAGAGGCTGTTTCAATATTATTTCGGATATCAAACAAACCACTTTGATGACTCAACATATGCCTTAAAGTAATGTGTGATTTTCCATTTTGTGCAAATTCAGGCCAATATGCTGCAACTGGTGTATCGTAATCTAAAAATCCTTCACTCACTAAAATATGTGCAAGCGTTGCAAGCACACCTTTGCCTGTGGAATAACATACTGACGGCGTATTGGCTTGCCATTGTTCAGTTTCGGACTTTTTCCCCGTCCAAATATCAACAACTTTTTTGCCCTGAAAATACACCACCAATGCTGCACCGCCCTGCTCTGTACGAGTATCCTGCATACGGCTAAATTGCTGCGCTAAATCTTGAAAACGAGGATCAACTTTACCTTGATAATTATTGGTTTGCGCAAATAGATAGTATTTAACCGCCTGCATTATTCATTCCTTTTAATCTGTGTATTTAAGTTTAAATTTTGAGCTTAAAACAAAAAAGCCTAAATCGATATCGATTTAGGCTTAAGTCTTAAAGTGCCTTCACACTTCCCGCGACATGCGGTTTTTTATTTTTGCTATTGCGTATTGCGAACTCGGTATCCTTACCTGTTTGAGCTGTTAAAAACTCAACTTTTGAAGGTAGGTACATGGGCAACTTAAACCAAACATCTGCTTCATAGGCTTCAGGCAACGTTAAGCTCGATAATGCTTTGGCTTTACTCCACATCCCATGTGCAATCGCTTGTTTAAAACCAAATGCTTTTGCAGTCACTGCATGAATATGGATTAAGTTAAAATCACCTGAAGTCATTGCATAACGACGACCGGTATTTTCAGAAATATCCCACTCTGCTTGAACCTGTAATTCCACTGGCTTTGCTTCAGCAGCTTTTGCAGCTACTTTTGCATCTGTTTTTTGGCGAGCCAAATAAGTGGTTAAAGATTCAACCACCACTTCATCACCCACTTTTGCAGTGGTAATAAAATCAAACTGTACGCCTTTATCATGCGGCTGTAATTCACCAAATTTGCATGACAAAGACAAGGTTTCATTAACACCAACTTTGCGATATTGCTTCACTTGGTTGCGAATATGCACTAAACCTAAAATCGCAAATGGAAATGCTTCAGTGGTCATCATGTGCATTTGCAAGCTTTGCGACAACACCGCTAAATAGATTGCAGGAATATAGCCATTATTTTTAAAGCCACAAACGTTGTTATAGGCTTTTAAATGTTTTTGATCGACCTTAAATGAATCCACCACATATTCAACTTGCGGCAGCACTTTTTCACCTTTGGGCTTTTTAAAAATCAAGCCTTGAATCACTTTTGGATAGGCTAAATAAGGTTTTGGAAGTTGACTAAAATGGCGAGTATTCATACTTAACCTTTGGAAATATTTTTTCAATTTATATTGAGAGCCCTTCTTTTGCGCCATATATGGCTCAGGGAGAAGGTTGGGATGAGAGTAAAGATTCATCCTGATATAAAATTAAATGATTTTACCTCTCCCTAGCCCTCTCCTAAAAGGAGAGGGAAAATTCAAGGTGAACTCATTAAGCCCCTAACAAGCTTTGACCACAAACACGAACCACATTACCGTTCAAACCTGTAGATGCCGTCGATGCAAACATGGCAATGGTTTCCGCAACATCTACAGGTAAACCGCCCTGACTCATTGAGTTCATACGACGACCCGCTTCACGGATCGCAAATGGAATCGCAGCGGTCATTTGAGTTTCAATAAAGCCCGGAGCAACCGCATTAATGGTTACACCATTTTTAAGTAGTGGTGCTGTGAATTTTACCACACCAATCACACCTGCTTTAGATGCCGCATAGTTGGTTTGACCTAAGTTACCGGCAATACCTGAGATAGAAGATACGCACACAATACGGCCATTTGCATTGAAGCCATCATTTTCAAGAAGATAATCATTTACACGCTCAATTGCAGACAGGTTAATATTAATGACCAAATCCCAAAGCTCTGGCTTCATATTTGCCAAAGTTTTGTCACGGGTAATTCCTGCGTTATGCACGATGATATCTAAACCACCTTGAGCTGCTGCCGCTGCTTTGATTTTTTCGCCGGCATCATTTGCGGTAATATCAATCGCCAGTGTTGAACCGCCAATCTCACCTGCTACACGGTCAAGATCGGCTTGCTGTTGTGGTACATCTAAGCAAATCACATGTGCACCATCGCGTGACAATACATGCGCAATCGCTTCACCAATACCACGGCTTGCACCGGTTACTACTGCGGTTTTACCTGCAAGTGGTTTGTTCCAATCGACATTGACCACGTCTGCTTTTGACACACAAATCACTTGACCTGAAACATAAGCTGAACGCGGAGAAATTACAAAACGTAAAGCAGATTCAAGGTTTGCTGCTGCACCTTCATCCACATATACCAATTGTGCAGCAATACCTTTTTTGAATTCTTTGCCTACAGATTTTACAAAGCCTTCAAGCGCACGTTGTGCAATGGCTTGTTTCACTGTTTTTGCAGTTTCTGGTGTGGTTCCAACCACAACCACACGACCTGAAGCCTGAATTTGACGTGCAATTGGATTAAAGAATGCATATAAGGCATGAAGCTGTTCTGAGTTTTGAATACCTGAAGCATCAAAAATGACCACTTTAAACTTAGATTCTCTATCGCCTTCGTTAAATGCACTGAGGTTTAAACCAACTTTTGCCGCCGCTTGTTGTAATTCTGCGTTGTTGCCAGCATAGCCATTGGCATGAATGTTGGCCAAAACCTGTGCAATAGAACCCGACAACGTTGAAGATGGCGCAGCACCGAACAATACCGCACCTTTGACCACAGGTGTTGTAGACTCAAAACGGTCAAGGGAAATTGGCGATGGTAAACCTAAATTTTTGATGACAAATTTACCAATAGGAGATTTTGCAAATGTTTGGTATTGATCAGTCATGTTTATTATCTCTCATACGGATTAATTTTTGATGGATCTGAAGATATCCCTTTAACTTCAAGATGATGTCAGATACTTATATTTCAATAGTTCCATCAGTTTCCATGGAATCATACTTGAGTTAAACCGCAGATGGCTTGACCTGAATGCTTTAGCGAATGTCATTTTAGTCAATTTACCCCTTTGGTGAATATGCTAATGTAGCCGTCAAGAAGATCATCAACATGCTTGGAAAAGCCTTATGAGCAAAACAACTCAAGAAAATCCAGCAGTCGAAAGTCCGACTACGGAAACTGTGTCAAATACATCAAAGCGTACGTCACGTACGACGAAAAGCACAGGCACAGCAACCCAGTCTACGAGCAATACCACTAAAACGACTCGTCCTCGTAGTGCATCAACTCGTAATAAAACTACCGTTTCAAACACTAAAACAGCTTCAAAATCAACAACTCAAACGTCTGTTCAACAGGATAAAATCATGAGTCAAAACACAGTTCGCCGCGTTGCAATTATTGGTGGTAATCGTATTCCTTTCGCTCGTTCAAATGGTGCTTATTTCACAGCATCAAATAGCGACATGTTCACGGCAGCGCTAAATGGTCTTGTTCAACGCTTTAACCTACAAGGCCAACGTTTAGGGGAAGTCGTTGCTGGTGCTGTGTTAAAACATAGCCGTGACTTTAACATGACTCGTGAGTGTGTATTAAATACAGAATTGGCTCCTGAAACACCTGCTTACGATATTCAGCAAGCATGTGGTACAGGCTTACAAGCTGCTTTCTTAGTGGCAAATAAAATTGCATTAGGTCAAATCGAAGTCGGCGTTGCAGGTGGTGTCGATACCACTTCTGATGCGCCAATCGCATTTGGTGATGGTTTACGTAAAGCTTTGCTTGAACTGAACATTGCGAAAACAGCCAAAGACCGTCTTAAAGCATTAACCAAAATCAATGTTAAAGACTTAATGGATGCACCGAAAAATGGTGAACCACGTACAGGTCTTTCAATGGGCGATCACCAAGCCATTACAGCACTGGAATGGGGTATTTCACGTGAAGCACAAGACGAACTCGCTGCGTCTTCTCACCAAAAAATGGCAGCTGCTTACGAAGAAGGTTTCTTCGATGACTTAATCACACCATTCTTAGGTTTAGAGCGTGATAACAACTTACGTGCAGATTCTACAGTTGAAAAACTTGCAAAACTTAAACCCGCTTTTGGTAAAGGCGATGCGCGTACCATGACTGCAGGTAACTCAACTCCACTGACCGATGGTGCATCATGTGTACTTTTAGCGTCTGAAGAATGGGCTAAAGCAAATGGTCACGAAGTGCTGGCATATTTAACCTTCCAAGAAACTGCTGCGGTTGATTTTGTCGATAAAAAAGAAGGCTTATTGATGGCTCCTGCTTATGCAGTACCACGTATGCTTGAACGTGCTGGCATTACGCTTCAAGACTTCGATTACTATGAAATTCATGAAGCGTTTGCATCTCAAGTATTGTCTACGCTAAAAGCTTGGGAAGATCCAAAATTCTGTAAAGAACGTTTAGGTTTAGAAGCACCACTTGGTTCAATCGACCGTGCAAAATTAAACGTTAAAGGCTCTTCACTTGCAGCAGGTCACCCATTTGCTGCAACCGGTGGTCGTATTATTGCCACTGCTGCGAAACTGATTAACCAAAAAGGTTCAGGTCGTGTACTCGTATCGATCTGTGCTGCTGGTGGTCAAGGTGTGACTGCAATTATTGAAAAATAATTTAGCACTGCCCCCATTAAAAAAAACCGCTCATTTGAACTTGAGCGGTTTTTTTATATCTTTATTTATCTCATTTAGCATCTAAGTCTATAAATTATTTAGAAACGATAGCCTACACCGAGATAAGTAATAAGAGGGTCGATATCAATTTTAGTGGTAGCATGAATTAATTGTTCGCCTTTAAGTGAAAAAGGCCAACTTGTTATTTCTTTTTGAAATTTAACGATATTCTGGCTGATAACCTAAATGTGCTTCGATATGGTCATAGCACCACTGGAAGATAAATGTATAAACTAAAATACAGGTCGTCATACTAAAATCAAGCAAAATCGCCTGCCAGATGGACATATTCATTGCATAAGCCACCATTGGGATGGTGACCAGCATTAAACCACCTTCAAATCCAATCGCATGTAAAACACGAACTTTAAAAGTTCTTTTTAACTTTCTTTTTGCTTCAATTTTTTCAAAATAATGATTGAAAATCATGTTCCAAATCACCGAAGTCACTGCCATAGCGATACCGAGTGTACCTGTGACTTCCATCGGAACTTCAAAAATAAAACTTAACGCGATAGCAATGATCACCAATAGGATAATTTCATAGCTCAGTGCATGAATAATCCTTCTCTTGGAAATCGTCATCTTATAAACACTCTAATATTTGAATAAATACTATTTTATTTTTATATTATTGATTAATCGAGTTAGATTCTTTCAATAAACTTGAAAGATCATAAATAGATAAGTTTTGGGCCGAATTCAATGAATATTAATCAAGAACAACTCATTATTTTTAAGACCGTGATCGAAACAGGTTCTTTTTCTGCGGCTGCACGTCAACTCGGCAAAGTTCCATCTGCGGTCAGTATGTCGATCGCCAATTTTGAAATCGATCTCAACTTAAAACTTTTTGACCGCATTGGCCGTGAACCTGTACCAACCGCACAAGCCCTGAATTTATTTGAAAAAACCGAACAGCTTCTGACTGAAATTAATCAATGGAAACAACATGCTGTCGCGCTGAGTCATGGCTTAGAATCTTCACTCAATATCGTCGTGGTTTCTGAGTTACTGCATACCCAATGGACTGACTATATTTCCCTCTTAGAAAACCAGTTTCCGACCTTACAAATTAATATATTTTCTGCGCCGCAAGAAGATGCACAAAAAATGCTGCTATTAGGGCAAGCCCAACTGGCTCTGATGTTTGAACGTGAACAACTGGAAGGTTATGAACAGTTTGTTGAATTAAAACGCGAAGCTTTAGTCCCTGTTGCTGCTTCAAATCATGCTTTGGCACAATTTCAGCAAGTCAGTTTTGAGCAAATTCTACAAAGCCGTCAGATTGTAGTAGCCAGTCGGGATAAAAGCATTAAACCTGAATTACTCTATTCCAAACAAAATTGGCGTACGGATAATCACCATTCAGCTTGTTCGATGATTATTCAAGGCTTAGGCTGGGGCGTGCTTCCACTCGAAATGTTCAATGAAAATCCACGACTAAAACAACAATTGAAAATTTTAAGCTTTCAAGATTTCACCCCTAAATTTGAGTATTTTGTCGATTTGGTTTGGAATCGTGAAAAAACACTGGGCTCTGCTGCTCATTTTTTGATTAATCATATTCGAAATTCACGAAAAACTACGATTTAAACGGCATTTTAGGGTGGTTTACGGTTGGGTTATAAATAGATTGTGTTATAAAAGTATGTACATCAAGAACATTAAGAACTAGATATCCAATGACTCAAAATGCATTAAACCAATTAAAAAGTCTGACTACGATTGTTGCCGACAGCAGTGACTTAACTGCAATTGAAACCTTTCGTCCATTAGATGCGACGACCAATCCATCGCTGATTACCGCAGCGGCCAATCAACCTCAAAATAAAGAACTGATTGAAAGTGCTTTTCATCAGGCAAAGCAGGAAGGCTATGCAGGCGATGAACTCATTGAGCGTACGATTGACATTTTAACCGTCAAATTTGGTGTAGAAATTTTAAAATTAATTGAAGGTCGTGTATCGACTGAAGTTGATGCTGCATTGTCTTATGACACGGAAGCAACCATTGCAAAAGCCAAAGAATTACTGGCTTTATATGCACAATATGGTGTGGAGCAAAATCGCATTCTGATCAAAATCGCCTCAACGTGGGAAGGAATTCAAGCGGCAAAAGCTTTAGAAGCGGAAGGGATTCATTGTAACCTCACCCTACTTTTTGGCTTACATCAAGCTCAAGCATGTGCTGAAGCCAAAGTTACCCTGATCTCTCCATTTGTTGGTCGTATTTTAGACTGGTTCAAAAAAGCAGAAAATGTAGACAGCTACCCAATTGATAAAGACCCGGGCGTACTTTCAGTCAAACAAATTTATCACTACTACAAACAGCACAATATTCAGACTGAAATTATGGGAGCAAGTTTCCGTAGTATCGATCAAGTGTTGGGGCTTGCTGGCTGCGATTTATTAACAGTGTCGCCAAACCTGCTTGTTGAACTTGAAAAAGATCAACGTACTGTTGAAGTGCAACTTTCACCAGAGCATGCACAGGCGCATTGTCACCATGAAATTCAGCCACTGAATAAACAAAGCTTTAAAGCCGCAGTGGAAAAAGACCTCATGTCCTTCCAACTGTTACAAGGTGGTATTGATGGTTTTATTAAAGCACGTGAACAATTAAATAGTTTACTACGCCAATCATTTGGCCTAGATGCAGAAATTAAAGCTTAAGTTAAAATTTTTCAGCTTAATCAGAAAGCCGATATTGCTATAATGCAGCATCGGCTTTTTTATACGAGACAGCTAAGTGTTTGGTATCACAGACTTAATAACCTTTATTATTGGTACAATTTTAATTGTGATTTTACCAGGCCCAAACTCTCTATATGTGATGTCGGTTGCCTCACGTTATGGCATTAAAGTCGGTTATCAAGGTGCTTTGGGGGTTTATACCGGCGACCTCATTTTAATTGTCTTAACCGCACTTGGTGCAGCATCTTTATTACATGCTTTTCCATGGCTGTTTATTTTACTTAAAATTGTGGGCGCACTTTATTTAAGTTATTTGGGGATCAAATTATTCAAAGCAGCGTACCAAACTTGGAAAGCAGTAGAAACACCTGAACAATTACAGACTGAACAAATCAGTATTGAAAAGTTAAAACCGTTTAAAACAGCACTAACCATTAGTATATTAAACCCGAAAGCAATTCTGTTTTACCTATCCTTCTTTGTTCAATTTGTAGATCCAGCTTATCCTTATCCTGCGATTACGTTCACCGCCTTGGCAATTGTGCTGCAAATAATCAGTATGAGTTATTTAACTCTCTTAATCTTTTCGGGCGCCAAACTTGCGACCTATTTCAGCCACCATTATAAATTTACCGCCTGCTGTGTAGCCTCAGTTGGACTGTTATTTTGTGGTTTTGGCCTAAAGCTTGCGACATCTACCTTGTAATTGAAAACTTAAATCTTGTTTTTTATATTCTCAACACGATAGACAGCACTGTATTCAAAAGTCACTTTTCCTGTTTAAGACTTGAGCGTATCATCGTGAAACGTCACATATTTTTCACCTCAAAATTTCAAGTTGCACAGGGATTATGCAAAAAATTCTACAAGATTTTTCAGTACCGGCAGCCTTCGCAGGCTTTATTACCTTCCTTGTCGGAATTAGTGTTTCAGCAGTCTTGGTTATTCAATCTGCACAAATGCTCGGTGCAAACACCGCAGAAATTACCTCATGGTTTTGGGCGCTCGGTTTAGGCATTGGCTTAAGTGGCCTGATTCTGTCTTGGAAATTTAAATATCCGGTTGCAACTTCATGGTCAACTGCTGGACTTGCTCTGATTTTGGCTACGGCCAATGGCTATAGTATGAATGCAGCAATCGGGGCTTTTTTTGTCTGTGGTTTAATGACTGCAATACTCGGATTTCTAGGTATTTTTGAAAAATTACTCAAACATATCCCACAGAGTTTAACCAGCGCCATGCTTGCCGGTGTCTTGCTCAAATTTGGGATTGAACTTTTTGTCAGTTTACAAAATGAATGGGCCTTTATTCTCAGTCTATTGGCTGCCTATGTGCTCACTAAACGCTTGTGGCCACGCTATAGTATTGTCTTGACGGTTATTGTCGGTATTGTCCTGTGCCCATTGCTGCTGAATTTTAGTATGCCTGCACTCAGTTTAGAGATTGCAAAACCCGTGTGGGTAAGGCCTGAGTTTTCTCTCTCCGCAATCCTTGGGCTAACATTACCTTTGTTTGTTATTAACATGGCATCACAATATCTACCTGGACTTGCAATGATTAAAAGTTATGGTTACCAACCGCATGTCAACCAACTGATAGGTTGGACCGGTACGGCACAAACCATTTTTTCTCCTTTTGGTTGTTTCAGTGTGAATATTGCTGCGATCAGTGCAGCAATCAGTTTAGATGACCAAGCCCATCCTGATGAAAAGAAACGTTATATCGCTGGTATCAGCTGTGGGCTGTTTTATATTCTAATGGGGATTTTTGCAGGTACGTTGGTCAGTTTTTTAATTTCTTTCCCTGCCGTATTTATTACTGCACTCGCCGGTATTGCTCTACTTGGTACTATCGGACACAACATTGTGATTGCCTTTCAAGAGGTCAGTGAACGTGATGCTGCTTTAATGACTTTCTTATTCAGTGCTTCAGGTGTGCAATTTTTGGGGATTGGTTCCGCATTTTGGGGCTTAGTTTTTGGCTTAGTAGTTCATATGATTTTTAAACTCAAATACAAATCAACTTAATCAGACTTCGCTCGATACGTTCGGGCGATCAATTCATTTTTAAGCTCTAAGGTTTCGGACGCATCTTCCACCTCAGTAAAGGCAGTTAACCAAATTCCATCTGCGGCATAGCGTAAGATGTTCAACTCCATATTTGCATCTGTTGCTGCATGTCGCTGCAAACGTGTATTCAACCACTCTATCCAATATTCATTAAAGGTTTTATCGGTCAGCATGGTCATCGAAATCGCAGACCATGAATGTTGCAAACCATGAATTTGTTTTTCTAAGGTAATTTCGATATATGCGCGGGTAAAACAGCCATAAGGTTGATCATCTTCTGAAATTAAACGATCAACCACTTCATCAAGCTGCTCTAACAGACAAATCACCATCGATTCCAACAGTTTCTGTTTATTTGGAAAATGGTGAAAAACACCGCCTTTCGTAACCCCAACTAGATCCGCAACTGCTTGAATAGACACCCCATTAACGCCTTTTTGTGCAGCCAAACGCATGGCATGCTGCAAAATACTTTGACGAATAAGCTGTGGTTCTTTCTTGCGCTGATGCGGATTTTCACTCATTTAATGTCCAGCTGAATTTGAAAATAAATTAACCACAACGACACCTGAAACAATCAAGGCAATCCCGAACATTGCAGGTACATCTAAACTTTGACGAAAGATAAAGTAGCCAATCAGTGCAGTTAAAACAATCCCTACCCCGGCCCAAATTGCATATGCAATCCCAAGTGGTATGACTTTAATCACCTGAGACAATAAATAAAATGCAACACAGAACAATACTGCCACGGCTAAGGACGGCATCAGTTTAGTAAAGCCTTCTGACTTAACCAAAAAGGTTGAACCAATTACTTCCGAAATAATGGCTAATGCGAGTAAGCCGTAGGCAAACATGACTGAATTCATTTCTAAAACCAAATAAACATACCAACCGGCAGGTATGCTATCGATTTATAAATTTTACTGCAAGAATTATTCGGTCAAATTTAAATAAGACTCTTAATTCGACTGCTGAGCAATAAAGTCCAAAGTCCGCTCAAAGGTCTGCTGACTGGCTTTTTTACTCATCATAAATTGATATTCATGTACCAAAAACTCTTTGGAGTCTGGATAAAATACTTCGGTCACAGGAATTTGTTGTGCTTTAAGCTGCTGTACAAATGGTACAGACTGAGATTGGGTTAAGAAATCTTTATTGCCCCCGCTGATAAACACTGGTGGATAATTTTCATTGATATTCGATGTCGTGGAGATACGGGTTAAAAATTCAGAATCATCTTTTTTATCTCCCGTATAGGCTTGTACCAAGTTATATACACCCCACTCGATCAGCCCGATTTCCTCAGGTGCAGTATTTACAAACGAGTTCAGATCATAAATACCACAATGTAAAATCAGGCCTTTGAGCTGACTCGCAGCCAATACAGGTTGAATATTGGACGCTTGAGCAAACTGAGGATTGGTCACCAATGCGGCATAATGGCTGGCCATATTGGCACCCGCAGAATCCCCTGCTAAATACAGTTGATTTTGATCAATACCATATTGCGTTGCATGTGCATTAAGAAATTTCAATGCTGCATCAATCTGATGTAATTGAGTCGGATAAATCGCTTCTGGAGCAAATTGGTATTCTATAGAAACCACATTATAACCTTCCGCTGCGAGACGTTTATAATAGCCACGCGCATGATCTTTAGAACCAGATACCCATCCACCACCATGAATCCAAACTACAGTCGGTCGAACTCCAAGTGCGGCAATGTGTTCAGGTTGATAAAGATCTAAGCTCAAATCTGGATTATGCAAATATTGAATATTTGACTGCACAATCACATTTTCAGGTGCATGCCGATCAATAAATTGCTTTTGTACTTGTGTGGAAAGGTTAAACGCCCCTGCAATCAATTTGGTACTGCCTTGGGTATTTTGACACCCCGATAAATTCATGACTGTGCAAATACTCAATGTCATCAACCATATTTTATGATGCATGATCACCATCCCACATATTGATAAAACCCCAAAATCGACCTGAACTTTGGTATGGAGTTTATCGCATTAATTTTCAAGATTAAATCACCGATTGAGCATAAATACTTGATAAATTTACAGCATTTTTGATCATCTCTACTGAACGACATAACCAAGTTTTTCACTCGGATTTTTCTTTCAACCAATCTCAACTTTTTTGTAAATATTTCTCTAATTTTATGAATTTACGCTACTTTTTATAATAATAAAATTGAACCAACGCGCACATTGTGGTATCAATAATCTATAGCATTTATAAGCAAAAATACTGGAGATTCTCCCATGTCATATCAACAAATTTTAGTCCCTGTAGATGGTTCAGAAATCTCATTTTCTGCTGTAAAAAAAGCAGCTTTACTTGCCAAAGGCTTTAATAGCCAACTTACTTTAATCAGCCTTGTCGCTGAAGACCCATTCACTGATGCAGACTTTTATTACTCTTCATCTATTATGAAAGAATACTTCGTGCAAGCGTATGCAAATGCACAACAAGCCTTAAAAGAAGCGTTAGCACTTACTGCTGAAGTAGGTGTAGAAGCACAAAGTAAAATTATTAAAGGCCAAGTTTCTGCGGAAGGTGTGGTCGAAGCTGCAAATGAAGTCAAAGCAGACCTTATTGTGATGGGTTCACATGGTCGTAAAGGCTTCAAGAAAATGCTATTGGGCAGCTTTGCACAAGACGTATTAAGCAATACTGAACTTCCTGTATTGGTTGTTAAAGCATAATTTTAAAGCCCACTTCGGTGGGCTTTTTTTGCCTTTAGATCCTCAATAATCAAGTAAAACAATAGCGTTTTACTTTTGATTCACTCCAGAATAATTGTCATTAGAACATGAAAAATCAAGGAAACTGATATGAGTCAGTATCAACAAATTTTAGTCGCTGTAGATGAATCACCAATTTCTTATTCAGCTGTAGAACACGCTTTAAGCTTGGCCAAAACTCAAAATGCACATGTGACCATCGTAAGTGTAGTTGCTGTTGACCCTTTTGTTGGTGTTGACTTCTATGCGATTGCACCTGCCATTACTGAATATTTCATGCAAGCTGAAAAAAGTGCGCAATTACGTTTAGAAGACATTAAACAGTCTTTTGTCCGTGATGAGATTAATGTAAGCACTCGCCTGATCCACGGTGTGTCACCGACTGAAGGTATTTTACGTGTAGCCGATGAAATTTCAGCCGACCTGATTATTATGGGTTCACATGGTCGTACAGGCCTGAAAAAAGCTATGCTCGGCAGTGTTGCGCAAAATATTTTGACTCAATGCCCGATTCCAGTATTAATTATTAAACAATAAAAAAGCCCTCTTCGGAGTAATGCTGATCAGTTAAGGAAAACCAGGTTATTTGTTAACCTGATTTTCCTTATGTTTGGATTTAAATTGAGTTAAATTTACGTCTTATTGACCTTGTTTTTAACTTTTAAATCCCTAACTGACTAGTATTACCTCTTCGGAGGGCCTTTTTTTGACAATCGCAATGTCAATTTAAAAAATAATTTCTAAACTTAAGACTTGCCAATAATTTGATTCAGCGTTTGTAAATATTGCTCAGCTTCACGGCTTGTGGCAAATTTCTTTTCAAATACACCGATATTTTGCGCACTGTTCGGCGTATATTCCACTGAAACCACAAAAGTTTGCTGTACGTCTTTATAAATCCGTATCGCAATAATATGATGAGAGCTAAGATAAAAACCATCATCAATTTTTACTAACATAACTTGCCTCTAAATACTCAAATTATTTGTTATGACACAAAAATATCTGTAAAAATCAAGATATATGAAATATCTTTTTATAAACATCTTAAAACATTGTACGCCAATTATGTGACTTATATAGCATTAATTGTTTATTTTAAGTTTGTAATCAAAAATTATTATTTAATTTTTATTCATTGTTTTAAATGCTTCTTTATGCAATTAAAGAATCTATATACTCAGTTCTGATATAGAAAAGCCTGCTGATATTTTCAGATCAGCAGGCTTTTTGCACTATTTTTCTAAAACGCTATTTAAACACTGAGCATACTATTTAAAGTTTCAGCCACGTTTTTAGATTTCACAATTGGTTTTAACGCTTCGAGTGCTGCTTTCACTTCGGTACGCTGTGGCTCTGCCAAAGTATACCAACGCGATAAAATTTGCAGTAAACGAGAACCAACAATTGGGTTTTTCTCATCAAGGAATTTTGCCAATTCCACAATGTGTTGAACACCAAAGCTCCATGTATTGACAGGGTTAGCATTTAAACCACCTGTCACGGCACGGATACGGTTTGGAACTTTCAAATCATAATCAGGGTGTTTGGTTAAAGCCTGAATAGTTTGAGCGCTTGCTTTTGGATGTGCTGCTTGCACCATGAACCATTGGTCCATCGAAAGTGCTTCATTTTTAAAGCGTGCATAGAAATCTTGCAATGCTGCTTGAGCTTGCGGTGCATCATTCCACACCAATACACGCAAAGCGCCAAGACGTTCTGACATGTTATTGGTCGATTGATACTGTTCATTTGCCAGTTCAAACACCGCTTCATCACCTTGACGTGCCATCATGCTCAGCATGATGTTTTTCAATGCACGAACCCCCATCGCTTGTGAAAACTCTTTTTGTACATCTGGATCTAATGACAAATAGGTGTCTTTACAGAAGCTACCAAGTTCACGTGCCAAGGTGCTGAGTAAGGCTTCGCGTTGTTCTTGAACTTGTACAGGATTGTAGTCACTGTCAATACGGCTGCCCAAATAGCCTTCTGTCGGTACATCAAATAAACGAGATGCCAAGAGTGGATCACGCTCCACCAATGCTGGCAAAGTATTTTTAATGGCTTGCACATAAATTGCGGCATTGTGACCATTCAATAAAATACGTTCAAGCAAAGTTTGAGTCGCTTGCCATTGGTTAAAACCATTGGTCTCATACTGCATCAGGAACGCAAGTTCTTCATCTGAATAGTTAAATTCAAGATTTACAGGCGCAGAGAAATTACGCAGTAAAGATACAACTGGTTTTGCAGTGACATCATTAAAGGTAATCGATGCTGTTTCTTGATCAAATAAATACACGCCATCTTTGATGCCATTTTCAACCAAAACAGCTGAATTCAACACCAATTGTTCACCACTTTGCGCATCAAACAGTGCTAAGGCCACAGGAATTGGCACAGCTTTTAAATTTGGATATTTCGGATGTGTTTTCAGGCTTTGTTTCAGACTTAAAGTATAAGTTTGTGCGGCTGCATTGTACTCGCCTTGTACTTCCAGTTTTGGTGTACCGGGTTGGTTGTACCAAATAAGGAATGCAGATAAATCAACACCTGAACCTGTAGTTAAAGCAGCAACCCAATCTTCAACCGTTACTGCCTGACCATCGTGGCGTTTAAAGTATTCATCTGTGCCTTGGCGGAATTTTTCTTTGCCAAGTAAAGTCGCCATCATACGGTTAATTTCCGCACCTTTTTCATACACGGTTGCGGTATAGAAGTTATTAATTTCAACAAAATGATCTGGACGCGGTGGATGCGACAACGGGCCTGAATCTTCAGGAAATTGATGTGCTTTTAGCACCGCAACATCATCAATGCGCTGTACCGCAGCCGATTGTAAATCTTCTGAGAACGATTGATCACGGAAAACCGTTAAACCTTCTTTAAGACACAATTGGAACCAATCACGGCAGGTAATACGGTTACCTGTCCAGTTATGGAAATATTCATGCGCAATCACTGACTGCACACGCATAATTGCAGCATCTGTGGTGTATTCTTCATCCGCCAAGACACACGACGTGTTAAAGATATTAAGACCTTTATTTTCCATTGCCCCCATGTTGAAAGCACTGGTTGCCACGATCATGTAATTATCTAGATCGTATGGGCGGCCATAGTGTTCTTCATCCCAACGCATGGAATGTTTTAATGCTTCCATCGCAATGTGGCATTTTGGAATATCTTTTTCTTCTGCATAAATTTCTAAAGCAACATCACGTCCTTCAGACGTCGTGTAATGGTCTTTAAGAACTGCCAAATCACCGATCACACAAGCAAATAGATACGATGGTTTTTTGGTTGGATCTTGCCAAACGGTATAGTGACGACCTTCACCCGCCTCACCTGCTTCCATCAAGTTACCGTTCGCAAGCAGTACAGGGAATTTTTTATCTGCTTCTACACGTGTCGTAAATACTGAAAGTACATCTGGGCGGTCTGGATAGAAGGTAATTTTGCGGAAACCTTCAGGCTCATTTTGAGTAACAAATAAGTCATCACCTGCAAGGTATAAACCTTCTAACTGAGTATTGGTTTCAGGATGAATCACGACTTGCGTTTCAATCAGCGCTTGCTCAGGTGCATTTGTAATTACCAATTGCTCTGCATTTAATTGATATTCTTCTGCAGATAGAATTTTTCCATTCAGCGAAATCGATTTAAGTTCTAGGTCACGTCCCAATAAAACCAAGTCACCTGTGGTTTGACGTTGCATCACCAATTTGGCATTCACTTGAGTATGATCATCAAAAACTTGAATATCTAAATCAATACTGTCAACGACAAATGAAGGTTTTTGATAATCTTTTAAATAGACAGTTTGGTCTGCTTCGACCACGGGATTTGCCGCAATGTTCATGGGTTGTCCTATTCCTTAGTTATGGCTTGATCAGCTGTATGGAACAAATTGTGAATGATTTTGATCATACGACAAGCTTTGCAAGCTGTCTTTGCATTTACAATGATTTATATATGGGCTCAACCCCTGTTGTTTTCAATCATGGATAGTAAATTATTTAAAAGCTGGCTCATAAATTCAGCATGTCCAAACAAGATAAATACCAAAGTTTACTTATTTACGCTTTTAGACCTAATGTTCACCGCTCATAAAAAAATAAGCACCTTAAAAAAGGTGCTGATAAAAACTCAATTGCTCAGGAATAAATTGCATGATTATTGATCTGCAAAAATTAAATCCAAGGCACTATCATAATCAGCTGCAAAATGAAAACGAAAACGTGAAACTGAATCTTTTAAAAATGTCTCAATGTCTGCTGTTGCACCTACAACATAGATGGTTGAAACATCATGTTGACTGGCTAATCCCAACAGTTCTGCGGTCTTTTCCAAAGTCTTATCATGCCCAATAATTAATGCACCAACCATGCCGCCATGATTTTTTTTATACAGTTGCATACGGGTAATGTTGCTGGTTTTAAGTGCATCAGACATGGTTTTTCCATTCCATCATTTATTTCAAAGGTGTGATTTAAATCTATACACTTATCCCTCTTTTTACATGTAAATTTTGACATGATAAATCGAGTTAAATAAGTCTTTAAATCCATTGTGTTATAGCATATTTACCATCAATTTTATCAAAAATAGTTTTTAAAAAGGCTGGACGCTGCAAAGATTGATCACAGAGTCATTGCCATGTTTATGAGCTGCGAGGAAGACGCATCTATTCTTTGCCCCGCAACCTATCAAGCCCCACATTCAACTCAAGAGCTACGTCACAGGTCGCTCTTTTTTATTGCGATTATTTTTTGCTAAAGAAATAGCAACCCCGTCCTGAATTAGAGATGTGTATAATCACAGAATGACTTAAGGAAACTGTTCAACCATGTTTAATATTTTACGCAAACAAATGGATGAAAGTACGCAATGCCCATTGTGTCATGCATCTATGTATTGGGTAGATGCCGAACAACTGGATGAGCAGGAATTTAACTTCTACGAATGCAGTCATTGTAAGCATCAGATTTATCCTGAGCAGCAATATAACTGCCATTGTGAAGCTTGCCAAAATGCACGTAAAAAGTTGCTTAAAGAAACCCGTCTGCAAGAGCAACGTAAGCAGAAAAACAAAACCATTGTAGAACGTGAACTGAATGAACTGAGTTTCTTACAAAAGCTATTTTTATTGGCTTTACTCGACAACCATGTTCAAGAACACAAGACTTATCAAGAATATATCGATTGGGATGCCATCAAATATTACAACATCAGTCCAAATTATCTGTTTCAGTTCTGGCTGAAAAAACATTTGGTGCATGAGCAAATCTTGGTGGTCAAAGATGATGCGACTCAAGCCGAACAGTACTACATCAATGTTCGGCTTGATGGTTATTCCGAACCGAGTTTATTCAGCATTACACAGCAGCTTCGGTATTGGTTTTATGAAAATTTTTCGATGGGTGTGCCCTTCAAATCCGCTGATGAAGTGAAAGAAAATTTATACTTAATCCTGTATCAAGAAATTGTGCAATTTATGCAATTTTATTGCAAAACTTGGGGCATTCAGATTGCAGGGAATAAAAGCTTTCAAGTGTTTTGCTTCCGCTTGCTCGACAGTCTGGCTGTGGGGCAAATCTATTACATGATCCAATCCGCACTGGAATATTTGCATCAGCAAAAAGCCTTACAAGCTCGCAATGAAAATTTCATCAATACCAATTTGCTGAAAAAAACTTTGCAACAGTATCGCGAACGCGCACTACAAGAAAAATGGGAAACCTTTACCTTACCTCGCCCGCCACAATTGCCATTGAGTAAAATGAGCGAAATTTTACTTTTTCAATTTTTAGGATTAGATGAAGGGATTTTTGTACAACCGATTCGCCATGCATGGAAAAAAATTGAGCCACGCTTAAATTTTTATTCGACCAAGCGTTGTATGTATTGTGGTTCGCAAGAACTCTCTGTCGATTATGATGCCGCAGATTATGTCAGCTTATTCTGTCGTAACTGCAAACATCAAGATCACTATTTCACCCGTTAAGGGAGAACAAAATGAATCAACCCGAAAATTTAAATTCTACAAGGGACAGTGAATTGACTGATTTAACCAATCCACTTTTAGAACGTGTCATTCATGCATGGGCTGAGTTAAAAGCCACACAACCTTTGGTTCACGTTATTACCAATGCGGTTGCAAGTAATTATGTGGCCAATATCTTATTGGCCGCAGGTGCGTCACCGGCGATGATTGATAACCCCTTTGAAGCAGAAAGTTTTGCCAGCATTGCCAGTGCAATTAACATCAATTTAGGCACACCAAATGCGGAACAAATGCAGGCCATGCAAGTTACCGCACAAACCGCACAACAATTGAATAAACCATGGGTCCTTGATCCTGTTGGCTATGGACCTGTTTTGTCTTGGCGCTCTGAAATGGTCGATACTTTATTGCAATATAAACCGACTGTGATTCGTGGCAATGCGTCAGAAATTAGTAGCCTTGCAGGAAATCAAGGTGAATCCCGTGGTGTGGACAGCACCTTAAACAGTGCTGAAATCTATTTACATGCCCTACCTTTACTTGAACATGCCGAATGTATCGCAATTTCTGGTGAGTCCGATTTTATCCTATCTAAAGAGATAAATGCCGTGATTCAAATTGAGGGTGGCTCTTATTTACAACCGAAAGTGACGGCTTCAGGCTGTGCTTTAGGTGCACTCACTGCTGCATATTGCGCTGTCAGTGAAACTGTGACGGTCGGTACTGTCGCTGCTCATTTACATTTTGCGATTGCGGGTTTAAAAGCTTATGAAATTGCTTCCAGTGTCGGCAGTTTTAATGTGGCATTTCTCGATGAAGTTTATAATTTAAACGAAGACGACTTTCATCAGTTTGCCAATCTACAGGTTTTAGCGCTCTAGAACGAGCCTTATTAAATAATAAAACCTGCCCGAGCTTAAAAATTTGAGCAGGTTATTTAGCACATAATTTTGATGAAATTCTTAATTATTTGTCGTAACGACCGGACTTGCAGAATCATGTGTCAAGTCATCTTCAAAAGAAGTTTCTGACTCCTCTCCCGTTGGATTACTGAGCAACATATCCAAGTCATAATCGCCGGCATAGACAATATTTTTAATTTTTGCGCAGCCTTCACCGCCCATTTCATAGCTCAATACTTTATTTTCATTGTCCACTTTTATTTCAGCTCGCACCGTATTGGTTTTATCATCAAAACTCAAACTTGGATTAAGCTTTTTAGCTAGATCTTGTTGGTCTGAAAAAATATCAAAATCAATATTGCAGACTGGCTGGGTTTTACGACATTCAATTTCATCCTTTATACGCGCTGCCATGACAGGCTCAAAATATTCAGTAACCTGCGCATCCGTTAAGCTATGCAATTTGAGATTTTGGCTATAAATTTGTTGGACTAATTTTTGTGGTGCAATACATTGATCTGTATCGGTTTGTGCTTTTTGCTCTGCGGGTTTGCAAGCAGCTAAAAAGAGTAAAGACACGAAACCAAGTGCTTGATAGACAAGTTTTAATTGCATACGACATCCAAAAATATCAATCAAATTAAACATTAAACTGCTCGACCCATCGCAATATTCATCGATGCTTCAAAGATCGTTGAAATATTCAATTTACAAATACACACCATGCCCATACCATCAATATAATCAGGTACATGCTGCATAAAAAATTGGATATGTGCGTCCGACTTATTGCGCAGTTGAATCAATTGCTCAGGTGTAACTTTGGGCAAATCACAGCTATGTACATAAACATCCGCTGTACGTTGCTGCACATCATGATGGCGAACCATCATGCTCTTTAAAATATCCATATATTCTTGTGGCATCTCCGCATCATGCCTTGGATAAAATTTAGCAGAGCGTGAAGTAAATAAGGTATAAATCTTGGGTTGTGTTACTGTCGTAACAAACCACATTGGAATTGCTGGAAAACGAATTTGCTGCTGCATCGCCACTTTGATTGCAGAATTTAATGTCAAGTTATAACTACGATATTCAGGCAACACCCCTGCGTGTGAGTTAAAGATCAAAATAGGTCGATAATGGTGAGTTAATTTCAGAATTCGAATGATGTTTTGACCAATTAACTTACCGCGATGAAAAAATTGCACGACCGGAATCGCAACTGCATCAGGATCATGCAAATATTCATATAATTGTTCAATCCGCGCACCGGGGAAAATATTCAAATCAAATTCCCAAAGCTCTTGAAAAAGTTCGTGTTTCTTTTCTGTTGAAAGTTTACTGAAATCGATTACATTTTCAGATATCTTCATACAATTACCCAAATCACCGATTCTGTTTTGAATGCACCACTAAAAATTGAATCATTTAAAAATAATCTTCACAATTTTCATGTTTTATTTATTGCAATCCATAATTTGAGAATATATACACCTCAATGTATCTATATTGTCAGATACTTTCTTGCCTTACATGGCTCGATACCTTATTAGACTTGCAAATGTGAGGCCTAAACGTTTCATTTATCCCTACTGGTATTTATAAACTAAGGGATAAGTGGTGTAAATATGGCATATTTTGCAAATGCAATTTCCTACATAAAAGGTGCTATAAATAGCTCAACTGAACAGTCATTTTTAATTTTTCAAAAAAATGGCAGCTTCTTAAAGCTGCCATTTTTAGATTTAGACCGTTAGCTTTGGTTTTAACCCTTAAGACTGATAGAAAATATCCACTGTCTTAATTCGGTTATCGTCCATCGCTGTGACTTTAAATTGAATACCATTAAATTCAATTTCAGTCCCTTCAGACACCATACCTTGAGTTTGATCTAGAATCAGGCCAGAAACACTAATATAACCATCTTCTTCTTCGATTAAATCCAACATTCCCAGTTCAAGTTCTAGCTGGTACAAATCCAGCATCCCTGAAGCTTTCCAATGTTGGTCATCGATTTTAATCAAATCAAGTTGTTCATCAGCATCTGGGAATTCACCCGCAATAGCTTCAAACACATCAAGAGGCGAAATCAAACCTTGTACAGTACCAAATTCATCAGTCACAAGAACCAAAGATCCTTTCGAAGTACGTAAGGTATTAATCGCATCAATCACTTTCATTTTTTGGAAAATAAAAATCGGACGATGACGTTTGATCAATAACTTTAAATCTTCTTCACTGTCTAAGACATCAATCAATTCTTTCGCACGGACAATACTGATAACTTTATCCAAGCTTCCGCGACATACAGGAAATAGACTATGTGGCACTGACAGAACTTGCTCACGAATCTGCTCAGGCGAATCATTTAAATCAACCCAAGAAATTTGATTACGCGGTGTCATAATTGATGCTACTGAACGTTCAGCAAGGGTGAGCACCCCACCGATCATATAACGTTCTTCGTCGGCAAATGCTTCTTGTACTTGATTATCAACTTGATCTGACTCTAACCGTCCACCCATCAGTTTTAAAATACTGTCCGCCGTACGATGACGTAATGGAATTTTAGCTTCATGTTTTTTCACATTACGCTGGGTAAACTGGTTAAATGCCTCGATTAAAATCGCAACACCAATACCTGAATAGATATAGCCTTTTGGAATATGGAAACCAAAACCTTCCGCAATCAAACTAATACCGATCAACAATAAGAAGCTTAAACACAGAATTACAACAGTTGGGTGGCGGTTTACGAAAGCAGTCAATGGTTTAGACGCAAGCAACATCACGGCCATTGCCACAATCATTGCAGCCATCATGACGTAAATATTGTCGACCATACCAATTGCAGTGATCACCGAATCTAAAGAGAATACAGCATCCAACACCACAATTTGTGCAACAACGGCAGTAAAACTTGCATAAACGACATTAGACGTTACTTTAACTTCAGGCTTACCTTCTATTTTTTCGTGTAGCTCTGTGACGGCTTTATAGACTAAGAATAATCCACCAAATAATAAAATAAGATCTCGACCGGAGAACGTCCAATCAAATACCGTAATCAACGGTTTTGTTAATGTGACTAACCAAGAGATTGCAAATAACAATCCTAAACGCATAAACAATGCAAGTGAAAGACCAAGGACACGTGCTTTATCACGTTGTTCTGGAGGGAGTTTTTCTGCCAAAATGGCAATAAAGACCAGGTTATCAATACCCAGTACAATTTCTAAAACAATAAGTGTAAGTAAACCAATCCAGATACCAGGATCTAATAAAAACTCCATTAGTTGGTACCCTCATTTTGAACTGTATCCTCTATTTTATGCAGATCTGCGCTCGGCGACGGATCCATAAATTTAACCTCTGTGACTTTTAATATTTTCATTATGCACAATCTTTGGAATTTGTATCGTTCTGCGCGATAATTTTTTTAAATTTTACAAAAAATAATCAAAAACTTGAACCGTCAATACGGCAAAGAAAGTGCTGTGAGAATGATGCTCTATAGGCTTCTCTTGCCTGTCTCTCACCCAATCTTGATTAACGAGATATTCAAAAAAAATTCTACAAACTGAATCATTTTAAGCAATGTTAGGCGTTATCCTTCGCTGGTAACCATCTATCATAATATTATGTGGCTTATCTTAAAAATTTCAGCATTTACACCTACCAGTAAAATAAAAAATCTCATTCTATTACAATATGCTATAAGTTTTAGCAAAGTTAAAATGAGCAAAAATCGACTTTATCCACATTTTTTATGAAGACCATCTAAAAATGAGACCTTTTTAACCTTCTATTTTTTTAATGTGCGCTCTTGCTATTACCCTCTATTTTTCAATAGAATGTTAAAGCATTAAATAAAACTACAAGAATATTTAGGGGATTACTTCATGACAAAAAAATATTCAAAATTTTTACCATCCACAGACAACTTTAGCTTGGAAAATTTTCCTTTCTACTGGGTCACTCAAGTTCATGCACAATATGTACTTAACGTGGATCATGCCTTGAAAAAATATGGTGTGGACAACTCTCGTCGTCGTATTTTACTGGCATTGAAATCTAAGCCACATGCGAGCGTTTCAGATCTTTCTGAAATGGTTGTATCTAAAATGTCGACGACAACTAAGATTGTTTATCGCTTAAAAGATGAAGGTTTAGTGGATACCTATTCATGTGAAGATGATGCACGTATTACACGTGTTGTATTGACTGAAAAAGGTAATCAAATGACCCAAAAGATCAATGATCTCACCAATATCGTACTTGAACAGTCTTTTGAAGGCCTGACGCCACTTCAAATCGAAAAGACCATGGAAAGCTTAAAACATATTTTCAAAAACTTAGCACGCTAAGTTTTAACTGTTTAATTTCAATCGAAAAAATTAAGTTGGGGACTAATTTTTTCGATTTTTATTTTAGGCGCATAAGAGCATTCAAATTCATCAACAGGAAACCCCTGTACAAAGGATTGAATATTGGGTGATTTCCAACTTAACCATTCATCCAGTCGCTCATGCGGGATAATAATGACCGAGCGTTTTACCGTGCCCGGCTCATGGAAATGTTTCATCATCTCATGCTGAATAGCGTCCATCGTAATCATGGTACTCGAACGTACAATCTGTTCACCTTGTCGGCAAATGTCATATAAAGCAGCAATATAAAAGGCCTCTCCATCTTTACGTCTTACGCCCCATCGCTGCGGCTTATTGTCGATATACATTGACTCATAAAACTCAGACACGGGTATCACACCAAACTTACATTTTGAGATCGCATTGATAAACGTCGGCTTTTGATACAAGGTTTCATTACGGGCATTATAAGTTTTCAGCGCAATTGATTTGTCTTCCGCCCATTTGGGTACCATGCCAAAACCCACTTTTCGCCACTCTAGCCCTTGCTCAGACTTAAAGAGCAGCGGAAAATCATGATTTGGATAGACTTCTTCAGGATATTCAAAACTAATCTCAGGCAAGTTTTGAGACTTTAATTGCGCTAAGGTAATCGGTTTGAAATTGGCACACATATTATAGATTGTGTTGTTACTCGTCCAAATAAGTCTGACATATTCTAATCAAGACTTAAAGAGACCTCTTCATTCACTTAATTTCTGCATCATCAAAAGCAAAACAGAACACATTGACCCTATTTTGCTTTTTTATTTAGAATAACTTTTCAGATCTAAGCAGGGAAAGTTTGCCAATGAGTACGGGTAAACTCCTCAAATATCCACTCACCATTAAAACGACCAAGCCCTGAATTGCGTTCACCACCAAAGGGTGCATTGGCCTGATCCGCCACACTAATGCCATTAATATGCGTCATACCTATATCGAGTTTGGCAGCAAACTCTCCGCCGCGCGCTAAATTTGAGGTACATACCGCACTCGATAAACCAAATCGGGTTGAATTCGCCAATTCAAGTGCATGCGCTTCATCTCGCGCTTTTAAAATCGGCAAGATTGGCCCAAAGCTTTCTTCTAAAGCAATATCAGCGTACGCATCCACATGCGTGAAAATATGCGGGGCAACCAACTGCCCTTCTATGCCGCCTGCATAAGCTAAAATCGCATCTTGCTGAATAGCATTTTGAATAATGGTTTTTAATTTATCGACTTGCGCCTTGTTGATAATAGGTCCTATAAGGGTTTCAGGATTATTCGGATCACCCACAACAATAGTTTTTACCCGCTTTACCAATTTTTCGACATAGGCATCATACAAAGTCTCATCCACAATCACACGATTGGTGCTCATGCAGATTTGCCCTTGATGTAAAAAACGCCCCATTACAGTGAGCTCAACCGCTAAATCTAAATCTGCATCATCCAAAATCACCAATGGTGCATTGCCGCCTAGCTCTAAGGCTAAACGTTTCAGTCTCAAACTGCCTAATGCTTTCACTCCAACTTGTTGACCTACTTCAGTCGAGCCGGTAAATGAAATCATTTTCGGAACAGGATGCTCGACAAAATAATCCCCAATCTCACTGCTGCTTCCCGCAACGACATTCAGTACGCTATGCGGCAAGCCTGCTTCTTCAAATAATTTGGCTAAAAGCGTTCCACCCGTCACAGGTGTATCACTCGCAGGTTTCAGCACGACACTATTTGCACAGGCAATGGCAGTGACCACTGAACGCATGGATAAATGAAACGGGAAGTTCCATGGACTAATGACAGCAATAACGCCTAAAGGTTTACGTAGCACAAAACTTTTACGGGAAGGATCTTTGCTCTCCAATTGAATCGTCCGCATTTTCTCAGGGAAAGTTAATGACTCTTGGATAATGCCTAATGCCGCATCAACTTCAATATTTGCCTTTAACCGTGTACTACCCGACTCATCAATCAGCCATTGAATAATTTCTTCACGGCGCTGCTGAATAACCACTATCAGCTTATTGATCACACCAAGACGCACATCAATAGATTTAATTGCATCGTGTTTAAATGCAAGTTCAGCAGCACTATACGCACTATCTACATCAACACTGCTCGCAGCTTGTAATGCAAAAATTAATTCTTGGTTATAAGGGTTAATATTCTGAATATGACGCGTTGAAGTCCCTGTACGCCACTGACCACCAATATATTGCAAATCTAATGCTGTATAAGCCGTCATAGGATGATCCTGTTTTTATGATTTCCTCCAATGTAAAGGCTTCAGCCATGAAAAGCTATGAGAAAAAAAATGGGATGAAACTTTCTCTAACGAAATAATGTAGTTTTATTGACGTTGTGACTGATTGATTCGTTGGATCGCTTTGAATATTCGCCAGTAAATATAGGTACTGATCACAACTTCAAAGATCAAATCTTTTGCAATCGTAAATTGTTTTAAAGCCATTTCATCCAATGCAGAAGTCACAAAAGGTAAAATTGCTTCCATGATGATGCCAATAATTAAGAATATAACAATACTTTGAATCGTAACGGGTAAATATAAGGCAATAAAGCGCTTTAAAAAGTCACGTCCATGCTCGCCACCATTGGCCTTGAAAATGGCATTGAGCCAACTAATAAGTAATCCCACTTGTAAAACAAAGGATGCCCATGCTTCTGTGGGTGAGGATTCTGGCGTTAAGGTTAAAGTCAAATAGCTCAAAAAGATCAGGATTGAACTGGCGATATAATAATTTTTAAAACAGGATTCAGTGACTTTATTTTCTTTTAAATCATCAATTAACTTATTTACATTCCAAAAGTGCATCAAATGCTTCCTATTCTTTTACTGACCCACAACGTATGTGCGTATCTCTGACAAAAAAAGCCTCCGAAGAGGCTTTTTTAGATTTACAGATTAGTCACCTGTATAACCTTTTAATTTTAAACGCGCTGCGTGAAGTAGCGGCTCTGTATAACCCGATGGTTGTTCGCCACCTTTGAAGACTAAGTCATACGCTGCTTGGTATGCATAACCGTCAAAGTTTGGTGCCATTGGCGTGTACAGTGGATCATTAGCATTTTGCTCATCCACGATTTTCGCCATGCGCTTGAATACTTCTTCTACTTGCTCTTTCGTTACGATACCGTGACGTAACCAGTTTGCAACGTGTTGTGAAGAAATACGTAGTGTTGCACGGTCTTCCATTAAACCAACGTTGTTGATATCTGGAACTTTAGAACAACCTACACCTAGGTCTACCCAACGAACCACATAACCCAAGATGCCTTGAAGGTTGTTTTCAAGTTCTTTGGTTTTTTCTTCTGCAGACCAGTTTGTATCTGTTGCTAAAGGTGGAGTTAACAAGTCGTCTAATGATAACGGCTGAGTGTTCAACAATTCTTTTTGACGCTCAGACACGTTGCATTGGTGGTAATGAATCGCGTGAATGACTGCGCCAGATGGAGACGGAACCCATGCACAGCTTGCGCCAGCTTCAGGATGCTCAATCTTGGTTTTGTACATATCAAGCAACATATCTGGTTTTGGCCACATGCCTTTACCAATTTGTGCTTTACCACGTAAGCCAGTTTGTAGACCGATCATCACGTTACGGTTTTCGTATGCTGGGAACCAGATTTGTGATTTCACTTCACCTTTACGAACGAATGGACCCGCTTCCATGAATGTATGGATTTCATCACCAGTACGGTCCATGAAGCCCGTGTTAATGAAGATTGTGCGGTCTTTCGCTTGCGCGATACAGTTTTTCAAGTTCACAGAAGTACGACGTTCTTCATCCATGATCCCGATTTTTAAAGTCTTCGCAGGCAAGCCAAGCGCTTGTTCAGCACGTTCGAATAATTCAACTGCAAATGCAACTTCTTCTGGACCGTGCATTTTTGGCTTCACGATGTACATAGAACCTTTACGCGAGTTCTTAATCGTGTTTTCGCCTTTAATGTCAGCAAAAGTCAATAACGGTGTGATTAACGCATCCATGATACCTTCGTAGATTTCAGCACCATCTACAAGGATCGCAGGGTTAGTCATCAAGTGACCTACGTTACGAAGCAGCATCAATGAACGACCATGAAGTTTCGTTTCACCGCCAATCAAGTTCTTATGCGTACGGTCTTGGTTCAATGTACGCGTAACCGTTTTGCCGTTTTTCTCGATTGATTCAGACAAAGTACCGCGCATCAAGCCTAACCAGTTACGGTAGCCTTCAACTTTCTCTTCAGCATCTACAGCTGCAATAGAATCTTCTAAATCCTGAATGGTTGTTACCGCAGACTCAAGAACTAAGTCTTTTACGCCAGCAGCGTCAGTTTTACCAATTGGGCTAGTGGCATCAATTTCGATAACAACGTGCAAGCCATTGTTTAAAAGTACGATTTCAGTCGGCGCAGCTTCTTCACCATTGAAACCGACAAATTGAGCTTCTTTTGCTAAAGTGGTTTTAGAACCATCTTTTAGGCTCACAACTAATTTTTTGCCTTCAACTGCATATTGAGTTGCATCTGCGTGTGAACCATTTGCCAGTGGGAAAGTTTCATTTAAGAAATTTTTAGCAAATGCAATTACTTTATCGCCGCGCACTGGGTTGTAGCCCTTACCTTTTTCCGCGCCACCTTCTTCTGGGATTACGTCGAAACCGTAAAGTGCATCATATAATGAACCCCAACGCGCATTCGCAGCATTTAAGCAGTAACGTGCATTACGCACAGGAACCACCAACTGAGCACCTGCCAATAATGCGATTTCTTCATCTACATTTTCTGTGCTGATTTGGAAATCTTCTACTTCTGGTAATAAGTAGCCAAT
>NZ_JBLZXR010000071.1:0-20323 GCF_050285345.1 Acinetobacter sp. | reverse complement strand
CCATGTCGTATGGCTTACGCCAGTCGCTTATATCCTCGTGCTGAACCACGAGGTTTTACGCTCCAAGTGATAAATAAAGTCATTGAAGATCACTTTTTTTATCGACAAGCGGTAACCTTGTGATAAGACTCGCAACATAGGTCTATTGCTCCTGCACGACTGCAAAAATACATGTTGCTTGTGCATCAAGCTCTCAAATATATCGCCCAAATCCATTTTTTTTGATGCTTTGTTTGACTCAAATTGCAGAAAATCTCTGCATCACCACGAGCAATTTGTTATAAAGTAACTTATCAATTTTTTTATTTTGACCAAGCAGGTTCTTATGGCGCTTTCCAGTTTTGGTAAAATTCTCACCGTTCTCGATTTATTTTCAGTTTCCCGCCCCGTCATTAATGTAGACATTATCAGTGAAGAATTAGGCTTATCTAAACCAACCAGCTATCGCTATTTAAAAGAACTCGTCTCCGCAGAATTATTGCAACGTCTAAGTGGTACTTCTGGCGATTACACATTGGGTTCAAAAATTGCTGTACTCGACTTTATTTCTCGCACCACGGATCCTTTAGTGCAAATCAGCATTCCATTTATGAAGGAAATTGTGCAAAGAACTGAGTCTTGCTGTTTATTGACCCATCTCAATGTTGACTCATGCATTGATCTCCATCATGAGCTTTATAAAGACTATGCTGCCTTAGCGTATGGTCGCGGTAGTCCTCGCCCAATGCATAAAGGTTCATCTTCTAAAGTTATTTTGGCGCACCTACCTAAACAACGCATCATGGACTATTACCATCGTTTTGCTGAAGAATTGGCACACGTTGGATTTGCAGATAATGAAGCAGAGTTTTTGCAGCAGATCAAAAAAATTAAAAAACAAGGCTATTATTTTTCCAATGGTGAAGTTGATCCCAACATGTCAAGTTTATCCATTCCAGTTAAATTTTCGAGCAAAGAAGCACCTTTAGCCTTGACTTTATTGGCCTCTAAAAACCGTTTTGAATTTATGAATTTTCAAAAATTGGTCGAAATGATGCAAGACTATGCAGCGCGTATTGAGAAAAAATATAGTAGCATGACGGAAGAGGCTGAAATCGTTTAATCGCAGCCATCGCAAAAAATTGATATCTATGCAATCTGACAAAACCATAAAGCTTATTGAATTTTTTAATTATATTTTTAATTTAAATTCTCATAATATGATTATTGTTCTTTAGCAGCAGTTTATACAGCTCTGTGCTCTATAAGCATGTTTGTGATGTATTCTCCTCAGAGAAATTAAGAAAGCTCATCATCGTATGGGCTTTTTTATATCGTATTTTTTGCTTTATTGACCCTGATAAAAATAACGAAACGTTCGGTTAATTCGCGGTTCAGTAATTTTGACCGACTTCATCAAGGTATGTTTCCAATAGCGCTGCGTCTGCCCACGCATCACAATTAATTGCCCACTTTGTAACAACATTTGAACTTTGTCCTGCGTGGTTTTATGTTTAAAACAAAATTTTCGGCTTGCCCCCAAACTTAAAGACGCAATCACCACCTGTTGATTGGGAGCGACCAAAGCCGGCTCATCATCACTATGCCAGCCCACCGCTTGTGTACCATTTTCATAGAGATTGGCCAAACAGGAGTTAAAAGGGTGATCCACCAACTGTTCAATATGTTGCTTTAAGCGAAATAAAGCCGGATTCCACATCTGCGCTTGCTTGTGCATGCCTGAATAATGGTATTGATAATATTCATCACCATACCAAACCACTTTGCGTTCCATTTGATAATACTGACCTTGAAAAATCGCTTCATCTGGCTGCCAAGCCAAATGCTGTAGAAAATAGCGTAAATATTTATCGCTGTCCGACGCAGACAAAATTAAGCCATAATCTTGTACTTCACCATCATAGGGCAACAGATTGGCTTGTGCTTCTGGGCTAAATAACTCTAAGTTCATTACATCTGCTCAACTCGCTGAATTAACACTCATCTCGCCCACAAAAATTCGTGCGGCCATTACAGTGTAATCAATTTTTCCTCGACACAAATCGATACACAGACATTGCTTGTCGCGATGTTTTTTCAGGCATAGACTAAAACATAACTTTTACAATAAAAATAATTGTTTATGAATTTATGGAGTGTCTTTCAAAAGCTGCGACCTTTTGTACGACCATATCGAATTTTGGTCATTGCCACCTTAATCATGACCCTAATCGGTTCATTCACCGCTCAGGTGAATGCTCTAACGCTTCAATATGCGGTCGATAGCATCAACCGCTTGGTCGAGCAAGGGCTAGGACTTGCAGCAGGTTGGCATATCTTAATCACCATCACGGCTATTTTACTGGGCAAAGAAGTGATTAATGCCTTTGTACAGTTTGGGCAAAAATTTTATGGAGAAAAACTGCGCATTTTGGTTTCGCAGGACTTGGCGCAAAGCATTATTGAAAAGTTTCTGACCTATCGCTTGGCCTTCTTTAATGACGATCACAACCAAGCTGGTAAATTACAAACCCGTATCGACCGCGGGATTGGCTCTCTCACCCGCCTCGTGCAAATCTTTTTTATTGATATTTTACCGCTCTTTACCAGTGCAATCGTGGCCTTGGCCTTGATGTACTATGCCAATTTCTATGTCGGTTTCGTCGCAACCTGTATCGTACCAATTTATTTTTGGCTGACCTTTAAACAGGCGAAAAAACTCGGTGGTTGGCGACGTAATCTGCGCGATGGTCGTGAAAAGAAAAGTCAGGGCATCCTCGGCATCATCAATTCAATTACCGTGATTAAATCCTTTAACCGCGAAACGATTGAAGCTAACAAGCAGCTCAAACTACAAAAAGAACTGACCGACAACCAGATGCAAACCCGTCAGATCAGCTTTTTATTTGATGGTCTAAAAACCTTTATTGAACAAATTGGCATTGTACTGATCATTATTTTGACCGCGTATTTTGTCTTAGACGGACAAATGAGCATAGGCATGATCATGTACCATGTCCTACTATTTAATAACGTCTCCGCCCCGATTCGCTCACTGCATCGGATTTATGATGAGGTAAACGATGCTATGGTTTACTCCGAAAGCTTCTTTAAAATTTTAGAAGCCGATGCGGAAATTGAACAAACCGGCGCACAAAAACCACCAATTCAGGGGCGCTTCGATTTACGCAATGTCGAGTTCTATTATCCCAATGGGCATCATGCTTTAAAACATATCAACATGACCATTCAACCGAATAAAATCACTGCATTGGTTGGACTTTCAGGTGCAGGAAAGTCGACATTAATCAGTTTATTGGATAAATTTTTTGAACCACAAAGTGGCCAAATCAGCATTGATGGCATCGACTTAAAGGATATCGATACCCAATATCTACGTGACCATATTGGTTTGGTACTACAGAAAAACCATATTTTCCAAGGTTCGATTTTTGACAATATTCGTTATGGTAAAACCGATGCTTCTACGGAAGATGTTATGGAAGCCGCGCGTAAAGCCTCGATACATGAACAGATTTTACAACTGCCACATGGCTATGAGGCAGATGCTCTCATGCTTTCGGGTGGGCAACAACAACGGATTGCCTTGGCACGAATGTTTTTGAAAAATCCACCGATTATTTTCCTCGATGAACCTACCGCAAGTTTGGATGCCATTGCTACAGAACAAATTAAACAAAGTTTGGATGAAATCAAACAAGGTCGAACGGTGATTATGATTTCACACAGTTTGTCGCAAATTATTGATGCCGATTATACCTACGTAATGAAAGAGGGTGAGATTGCAGAACATGGCGAGCATGAAGCACTTTATCATCAGGATGGTGTGTATAAAGAAATTTTTGATGCCATGGCCAAAAGTTTAAATATTGAAAAAATTGCCCGCACCTTCGAGGAAGATGAAGAAACGCATAGTTAAATATGGAAAAAAGTTGATAAAAAAAAGCCCATCATTCGATGGGCTTTGGAATTTTGCCAGATGATTAACGTTGAACTTTTTGTTCAATTTCTTCAACACTGGTATGTCGAACATCAAATCCTTTCACCATATAGATCACTTGTTCAGAAATATTGCGGGCATGATCGCCAATACGTTCCAAAGAGCGTAAGACCCAAAGTACATTGATCACACGGCTAATATGGCGTGGATCTTCGATCATATAAGTCATTAACGTGCGAGTTGCGGACTGATATTCACGGTCAATATCCGCATCAGCAAGCAGTACGCGAAGGGCTTGATCTACATCTAAACGCGCAAATGCATCTAAAGCATCATGAATCATGACACGCACTTGGTTACCAATATGGCGAGTTTCCATATAGCCACGTGGTGAACCACCCTCTTCACAGAGACTTTGTGCAATACGGGCAATTTTCGCTGCCTCATCACCAATCCGTTCTAAGTCAGTATTGGCTTTCGACATTGCAATCACCATCCGTAAGTCTATCGCAGCGGGATGACGACGCGCCAAAATTAAAGTTAAGGCTTCGTCAATTTCAGTTTCCATGCGGTTGACCACATTATCCTGAAATTGCACATCAATCGCCATGGTCGCATCTGTGTCCAATAAGGCATGAATGGCATTGGCCACCTGCTGTTCCACCAACCCACCCATGGTCATAAATTTGGTATGAACGTCCTGTAATTCTTCATTAAATTGTGAAGAAATATGGTGATTTAAAACAGGATTATTAGGCAAGAAACTTCTCCACAACAACAAAACAGACGGAACTCAGTGCAACATTAAAGCACATTCATTGTGAAACTTTTATGACGATGGCTTAATTCTTTAGCAGCATTGCAGCTGGTTTGGATTGATCCACCAACCAAGCATTCATTTCCACCACATCCTGTTCAGTTAATTGTCCCACCGCAGCTTTAAGCTGTAGCACATGAATTAAATAGTCATACTTCGAATTTAAATAATCTTGTCGCGCAGAAAATGCATTGCGCTGCGCCAACAACACATCCACCATGGTTTTTAGCCCTTCTTGATACTGCGCTTGTGATGCTAAAGACACTTGAGCCGAGGAATCCATCGCCGCTTTACGTGCTTGTAACTTGCTCCGATCAGTTTCCACCTGCATATAGGCTTTTTTAACTTCTGTGCGCGCTTTACGAATCGCAGCATCAACCTGCGCTTGGCTCTTTTCGACATTGAGACTGGCTTGCTTAATCGACTTTTGGCTACGCCCACCATTGAATACATTCCAATTCATTTCAATCCCAATCTGATCAAACTGCCCCTCTTGCGACATGATGGATTCAGGACTTTGCTGGTTATAGCCATAAGTACCGACCGCTTCAATTTGAGGATATAACGCCGCTTGCTCGACCCGTTTACCATCTTCTGCATACTGTTTTTGCATTCGTGCTTGTAAAATTCCTAGGTTTTGTTTCTGTGCTAAATCTTCCCAAGCCTGTACATTCGTTGGAATAGGCTTTTGAAATTGAAAATCCTCACGCAGCATCGCTAAGTTTTCACGATAAGGTCCAATCAATTGTTGTAATTGCTCTTGCGCCAAGATCAACTGTACATTGCTTGCCATCCGATTTGCCCGTGCACTTTGATATTGTGCATTGGCTTCGCTGACATCACTTCTCGCCACTAAACCTTCTTTTAACTTGCCATTCATCATTCGGAGTTGTTCCGATAAAGCTTGTTCTTCCTGCAAATTCGCAACCGTTAAGGCTTGCTGACGCAGCACATCAAAATACGCTTCCGATACATTTAAAATATGCTCTTGTTTTTGTATACGCAGGGTAATTTCACTGAGATGAATTGAGGTCTTGACCTGCTTTAACCCTTCCCACGCATCCCAACGAAAAATCGGCTGACGTGCAGTGAGGGCAATTTGTTTTGTCGTCGTGCTATCAGGCATGATCACATCTGCCAACGTACCACTTTGCTGAGTATGTTGATTTTTACGGCTGACATTTCCTGAGATTGTGACCGTCGGTAATAAGTTACCGTTGGCAATGCCTAAATTTAGTTTGTCAGCTTCATATTGCAGTTGATTTACTTGCCAATTTGGGTCTGCTTGTTTGGCACGTTCATAAGCCTCTACAAGATCAAGCGCAAAGCTCCACTGACTAGTCAAAAGTAAATAGATTCCCAAAACCGCTTTTTTGTTCATTGTTTTTGTGAATTCCTCAGCTTTAAATCCCTTCGGTTGAGTATTTAAACCTAAAATCAAGCAGATACTCATCACATTACTGCAAATTCCCGTATGATTTTTATTAATTTTTTACATCAACTTCGCGTAAGTTCGCCTGTTTTGGACATTTTTCGATATTACTCACAACGCGGTAACAAACAACTGCATAATAGTACACAAAATGTGCCCGTTTCACCTATAGAATAGTCGGCATCCCATCGGACAATATCTCCTCTTTATTACATTGAGTCATTGTGTCAAATTTTTTAAATCTGCTGGTTAAATTCAGCTTAATTTTTTTATGTTGCAGCCTACTTGGTGCATGCCAACAACAGGCTGAGCCTCAACCTGTACAAGAGTTTTCGGACCAGCAAACTGTTCAGAAAGAAGCGGTGGATTTGTCGTTGCTATGCCAAAAATTAGCACAAAATATGCAAGAGATTGATGATCAGCGTACCACCTTTGCGTTAGAACAAATTAACCAAGATTTAAAAGTTTGCTTGCCTTTATTAGAGCCCCTCGAACAACAAAAGTTACTGCAACTGGCCAATCAAATGTATAAAAACTTTTTGCATGTCGAGCGTACCGCGCAGCAGCAAATGGCGTTTGAACAATATGCGTTTGATATGGCGCAGCATCCCACCATTCAACAAAACCATTATGAACAACTGACCCTACGTGATCAATATTTATTGAAGCACAAGGGACAAGCCTATGTGGAATTGTTCGATACGGGTGCAGGACAACTGCGTTATCGCCGTAGTCCTGAATATTTAGCAAAAATTTTCGCCCCCTATATGGATGATGCCGAACGAGTCTTTATTGAAAGTTTGGCTGCACAAAACGAACAACCCGCAGTATTACAAAACACCTTAACGCTCGATCCACAAAACATCGCAACTCGTGCTTTATTTTGGGAAGATTATCTCAAGCAATATCCTGAAAGTTTATATAAACAAGATGCACAGCAATTGTTGTATCAATATAGCCGTTTTTTATTTGTTGGAACGGCAGAGAGTCCCGTTTCAGGTGATTATTCAGACCGACTCAGCCTTCAGGCTAGCTCACTTGAAGAAATTGAAAAATTAGCCAAATTAAATAAGTCACAACTGGCCAACCAAGCACGTCTATTGTTAAATTTGCTTAATCAAAATTCCGCAACAGGCAATCGCAGCACTGAGCAACAAGTCCTCAGTGCTATTGGCATACATAATCCATCACCAAGCTATAAAAAAGACTGTTTCAGCGATGCTGTTTGTCTCGCAACCTAAATCCGATGCAGTAATAAAATTCCAGCTTAATAGCGTGTCAATTTAAAGATTTGTTTAAATCCTGAACTGCATAAAATGACACTGTATTTAAACAGTGTTCATGCTAGTATCCACACAAAGCTTGACGGAGCGCAGGTAAATACCCTGCTGAGATCATTCCAATTTAGCCTGCTAAATTTAAGGATGAGTACCGTTGAACCTGATCAGGTTAAGACCTGCGTAGGAATCAAGCCATCTAAAAACTGAAGCCCTATTTTTATCCATGTTTGCAAGATCAATGTATCTTATGCTGTTTGGATAATAACGCCACGTTTTTGGTCGTGCTTGATTCGTTGATGTCATTCATAAGGATCATTGCAATGAACCAATTAACGAATCTCACCGCTGCTGATCGTGCTGCTCAACATGAGCAAGATGCCAAAGATCTGACACGCATTTTACCCGCTTCTCGCAAAGTTTATATTCAAGGTTCACGTCCTGATATTCAGGTACCAATGCGTGAAATTAGCCTATCGGAAACACCGACCGGTTTAGGTGGTGAAAAAAATCCGCCGATTATGGTGTATGACACTTCAGGTGCCTATACCGACCCTGCGGTAGAAATTGATCTGAATCAAGGTCTACCCAATGTGCGTGAAACTTGGATTGAGGAACGTGTCGATACAGAACGTTTAGAAACCCTCACCTCAAAGTTTGGACAAGAACGTCTAAAAGACATTCGTACTGCTGACATTCGTTTTGCCCATATCCAAAAACCACGTCGTGCCAAAACAGGTCAGAACGTATCGCAAATGCATTATGCCAAACAAGGGATCATCACCCCAGAAATGGAATACATTGCGATTCGAGAAAATCAGCGTCAACTCGAAGGCGTAGATATGCGTCAACATGCAGGACAAAATTTTGGTGCACGCAATTTAACGGAAATTACTCCTGAATTTGTGCGTCAAGAAGTCGCTGAAGGTCGTGCCATTATCCCGGCCAACATTAACCACCCTGAATGCGAACCAATGATTATTGGACGCAACTTCTTGGTGAAAATTAATGCCAATATTGGTAACTCTGCGCTGGGTTCAAGTATTGATGAAGAAGTGGCTAAAATGACCTGGGCAACCCGTTGGGGTGCCGACACCATCATGGACTTATCGACCGGTAAAAACATCCATGAAACCCGTGAATGGATTATCCGTAATTCCCCTGTGCCAATTGGCACTGTCCCGATTTACCAAGCTTTAGAAAAAGTCGATGGTGTAGCAGAAGATTTAACATGGGAAATTTTCAAAGACACACTGATTGAGCAAGCAGAACAAGGCGTGGATTACTTCACCATTCATGCCGGTGTACTTTTACGTTATGTCCCTTTAACTGCCAATCGTTTAACCGGTATCGTGTCACGTGGCGGCTCTATCATGGCGCAGTGGTGTTTGGCGCATCATGAAGAAAACTTCCTCTACACGCATTTTGATGAAATCTGCGAAATTATGAAAGCTTATGATGTGTCATTTAGCTTAGGCGATGGCTTACGTCCGGGTTGTATTCAAGATGCCAACGATGAAGCGCAATTTAGCGAGTTACGGACTTTAGGCGAGCTGACCCATCGTGCTTGGGAACATGATGTACAGGTGATGATTGAAGGCCCAGGCCATGTGCCGATGCACATGATCAAGGAAAACATGGACTTGCAACTTGAAGTCTGTCAAGAAGCACCATTTTATACCCTTGGACCTTTAACTACCGATATTGCACCGGGTTATGACCATATTACCTCAGCGATTGGTGCTGCAATGATTGGCTGGTATGGCACGGCGATGCTGTGTTATGTCACGCCGAAAGAGCACTTGGGTCTACCGGATAAAAAGGATGTCAAAGATGGCATTATCACTTACAAAATTGCCGCGCATGCTGCTGACTTGGCGAAAGGCCATCCCGGTGCGCAGGCACGGGACAACGCCCTATCTAAGGCACGTTTTGAGTTCCGCTGGGAAGATCAGTTCAACTTGAGTTTGGACCCCGATACCGCACGCAGCATGCATGATGAAACCATGCCGAAGGAAGCACATAAATCGGCACACTTCTGCTCAATGTGTGGCCCCAAATTCTGCTCCATGAAGATCACGCAAAATGTTCGAGATTATGCCAAAAATCAGCAAGAGACTCGGCTAATCCCTGAAAGCTCGGCAGAGATTGAATCTGGTCTCCAAAGCATGAAAGATGCCTATCACCAACATGGTCAAAAGTTGTACCACAAAGTTTAAATCTTAAAAAAAATCTTTTGTATTCAACAAAATCTCGGTTAGGATGAAATTAAATATTTCATCCTGATTAGAGCTTATGGATATTATTAAACAAGCCACCTATAACAATAAAGACTACACCATTGAAGCTCGCGAATATGTCTTTAAAGGGTTCATTCAGGTCGAAAAAGTCAAACTCCGTCACCGCTTATTTAACCAACACGCTATGATTCCGACCATTCAGCGCGAGTTAATTCATCGCCCTGAAGCTGCGGGAGTTTTAATCTATAATCATACACAACAAAAATTTGCCTTAATTGAGCAATTTCGAATTGGCGCTATGGATGATGCTGACTCGCCGTGGCAACTGGAAGTTATTGCGGGTGTTTTAGATGGCGATGAATCTCCAGAAAGCTGTATCCGCCGTGAAAGTCTGGAAGAGTCAGGCTGTGAATTAGATACTTTACAGCATTTATTTAGTTTCTATCCATCGGCCGGTGCTTGCGCGGAACTGTTTCATCTATATAGTGCAGAAGCGACCTTGCCTGAACAAGGCGGCGTCTTTGGCATGCCGGGGGAAGGTGAAAATATTCAACTGCATATTTTAGATTATGCCGCTATTCCAACTTTATTGACCAATGGTCGGCTAAAAAACGCACCTGTCATTATGGCCTTGCAATGGCTACAGCAGCACATACATACTACAAGGAATGTCTAAGGGGAAGGACATGACTTCAAAGGGCACACAACAATACGACTGGACCATTGTCCAGATTTCGGACACACATTTAATGGATCAGGAAGATCTACAGTTTGTCCGCATGAATCCAGAACAAAGCTTTCATGAGGTGATTCAGCATATTCAGCACAATCATCATCCTATAAATGCTCTTGTTCATACTGGTGACTTGGCACAAGTGCCAGTCGAAAAAACCTATACCCGTTATTTAGATTTTATGCAGCGGCAAGATTTTCCGTTCTATCAAATACCGGGCAATCATGACGATGCTGCCTATTTTCCATTTATTGCACAACAAGACCAAGCGCACATTCTCCATTATGGAAAATGGAGCACTATTCTGCTTAATAGCGCGGTGAAAGGTAAAGTGGACGGTTGGGTCTCACAGCAGCAACTGGAGCAATTGGATCAACTGCTACAGCAATATGCTAAGCAACACATCATTATTGCCTGCCATCACCACCCGTTTGCCATGCAGTCGCATTGGATTGATCAGCATAAGCTAAAAAATACCGAGCACTTGATGGATGTGATTTCACGGCATCACAATGTCAAAATTGTGTTGTGTGGTCATGTGCACCAAGACTCCTGTAATGAATGGCGTGGCATCCAATTTTTATCAACACCATCGACCAGTGTGCAGTTCAAACCCTTCAGTGAAGATTTTGCCTTAGATGAGCTTTCACCGGGCTATCGTGTGCTTTATTTAAAGGATAATGGTGAGTTTAAAACTGAAGTGGTTCGGGTTAAAATCAAACAACCTCAAATTAATGTTGAAATTTCGGGTTATTAACTTTTCAATTTGTTTTTTTTCCATTACTTTATGGCATCTAAAGGAAAAGCGATAGTTAGAATCCAAAACATCAAAGGCTATCAAAAAGTACAAAAAGTCTATATGATGACGGCCCCCACAGAAGGAAACTCTGTGGCGGATGGATAAAAACTTGCATATCACCATATTTTTTGCATAGATATATGCATATGATGAGGAATGCCCTATATGGCGAATGACAACCAAAATCAAGTCTTAGACGAACAAACTGATGTAGTAGGCGAGAAGCCTACAAAACGCGTGCGCAAAACAAAGCCAAAGGCGACTGATGGTGGTTCTACTGCGAGCTTATTTGGTATTGAGCCTTATCAGCCTAAAAAGAATGAAGAATACATGTCTGAAGGACAGCTTGAACACTTCCGCCATATTTTATTGGCGTGGAAAGCTGAGCTGATGTCTGAAGTTGACCGCACATTAAATACCATGCAGGATGAAAACACTGCACTGCCTGACGTGAACGACCGTGCTACGCAGGAAGAAGAATTTGCGATTGAATTACGTACTCGTGACCGTGAACGTAAACTCATCCGTAAAATTGAGCAATCGATTGAAGCAATCAAAAACGATGACTACGGTTTCTGTGAAACTTGTGGGATCGAAATTGGTCTTCGTCGTTTAGAAGCGCGTCCAACAGCAACTTTATGTATCGACTGCAAAACCCTCGCAGAGATCAAAGAGAAGCAAAATAACGGTTAATTGTGACTGTTGATGATATCTCAGCCAAGCACAGCTTGGCTCTTGCGCAGCGGCAAAGCGATGCTTTGCTTAATCGCTATTCAGGTCGGTTTGCGCCATCGCCAACCGGCCCTTTGCATTTTGGCTCTTTAATTACCGCAGTCGCAAGTTACTGCGATGCCCGCGCACATCAAGGACGCTGGGTCGTCCGTATTGAAGATACCGATATTCCTCGCATCTATCCCGGCAGTGAAGCCCATATTCTGCGTTCTATTGATGCTTTTCAATTTGAACCTGATGCCGAAATCATTTTCCAAAAAGACCGTCTCGATCTTTATGAATCAGTACTTGAACAATTGCATGCTCAAGGTTGGGTCTATGCCTGCCAATGTACCCGAAAAATGCTTGGCTCCAATCATATCTATCAAGGTACCTGCCGTGATTTAGGCTTAGCGCTAAAAGATCAAGCGATTCGAGTCAAAGTTGATGCTCAGGAAATTTGTTTTACTGACCGTCTTCAGGGTACGCATTGCTCCAATCTTTCACAAGATTTGGGCGACTTTGTCCTAAAACGTCGTGATGGCATTATCAACTACCAGTTGGCTGTGGTGGTAGATGATTATCTGCAAGGCATGACCCATGTCGTACGTGGTGCAGACCTTCTCGATAATACAGAACGTCAGATTTGGTTAGGCCAGCTGCTCGATTATCCGAAACTTGAATATATGCATCTGCCGCTAGCCATGAATGACCAAGGGCAAAAACTGTCTAAGCAAAATATGGCACAAGCACTCGATCTGAACCAAGCACCGCAATTATTGCAACAAGCCTTACAAGCCCTGCACCAAGCGCCTGTCGATCTGGATGCGCCTCGTATCATGTTGCAACAAGCAATTGCGCAATGGGATATTGAACAAATTCCAAAAGGTACAACACTCAAAGGAATATTTTTATAACGACTTTATCGCTACATCTTTAATCACAGTTTTACCTTGTGGATGTCGTAGCCTGAGATCCTGATAGAGATAAACCGTACCATAAAAAAACCTGCTGATATTTTACAATCAACAGGTTTTTTATACTTATATTTTTAAAGCAATTTAGAAGCTTGATTCTTCTTTACTTGGATTGACTTCTTTCGTTGTCGCATCAATTTTCAAGACCAGACTGATCATCACGGCACAGATAATTAAAGATGAACCACCATAACTAATGAAAGGTAAAGTTAAACCTTTGGTCGGCAGCATCCCCATGTTCATCCCAGCATTCACCAAAATTTGTAGCAAGAAAATGATACTGATGCCATAAGCCAAATAGCCCGCACGTAAGTACTGATGGCGCAGCGCACGATGACCAATACGAATACAGCAAACCAACATCGTGAAAGACAGACAGAGTATCGTAAAGATCCCCAAGAATCCAAACTCTTCACCCAAAACTGCCAACATAAAGTCGGTATGTGCTTCGGGCAAATAGGACATTTTTTGGATACTGTGGCCTAGGCCAACCCCTACCCATTCGCCGCGCCCAAAAGCCATTAAGGCATTCGATAACTGATAACCTGCACCCAACGGATCACTCCATGGGTTAGAGAAGGACATTAAACGCTCTAAACGGTACGGTTCAAACAGTATCAGGAATACGAATGCCATGATGATCGCACCAAAGGCAATAGCAAACTGAATCAGGGGCGCACCTGCGAGGAAGAATACTCCCAACATGGTCAAAGCAATCACTACAGTAGCACCCAAGTCAGGCTCAGCCATCACCAGACCTACGGTCGCTGCCATAATGACTGCCAACCGGACGAGACCTTTAATGTTATTCCGTACTTCTTCAGCGCGGCGTACCACATAATCGGCAGTGAAAATCGCCATCATGACTTTTGCCACTTCCGAGGCCTGCAAGGTAAAGCCTGCGATACGAATCCAGCGTTTAGAACCATTGACTTCGGTTCCGACCGCCAACACGGCAATCAAAAGAATAATCGTCACAATCCATAAAAAGAACGTGTTATTGAACCAGATATTTAGAGGGACTTTATAGGCAACATAGGCCGCCACCGCCGCAGCAAGGATCGAAATACCATGTCGCGAAACATAGTGGAAAGCATTTTCATGCATACGTTCCGCATAAGGCATCGAAGCCGATGCCACCATAATTGAGCCGATACACAATAATGCCAATACACAGAACATTAAGACATTGCGCACGTTGACCTCAGCAGGCAGCCGAGGAAGCCAACGTTCTACAACTTCATTTATTCTATTTATGGTCGTCTGAGCTAACCCAGCCATACAACTTTCCTTATCGTTATTTTAAACGAGTGCATTCACACAATCGACAAATTGGTGTCCACGCTCACTATAACCTTTAAACATATCAAAACTTGCACATGCAGGTGACAATAACACCACATCATTTTCAACTGCATTTTGCTGACACAGCTCAACCGCTTGTTGCAAACTTTCTGCATGCATCAGTGTGGTGGTACCCTCAATGGCTTTTTCAATCATTGGGCGGTCTTCACCAATTAATACTGCCACTTTTGCATATTTCGCCAGTGCATCACGCAGCGCAGTAAAGTCCTGCCCTTTGCCTTGACCACCCAAGATAATTGCTACCTTGCCACCTTTGGCTTCAATCGCAGCACCTAAGCCATCAATCGCGGCCAGTGTCGCGCCGATATTGGTGCCTTTGGAATCGTTATAATAACGGACGCCATGTAGTTCTTTAACAAACTCACAGCGATGCTCTAGGCCTTTAAAAGTTTTGAGGGTTTCCAGCATACCTTCCAACGGCAAGCCAATCGCTTCACCCAAAGCCAAACAGGCCAAAGCATTAGCCACGTTATGGGTACCTTGCATGTACATGTCTGCACTTTTCAGTAAACGTTCACGACCACGTGCCAGCCAAATGGTGCCATCAGTATCACGCAAAATACCAAATTGATTCATATCTGGCGCATTTAAACCAAAGCTTTGCATAGGTGTGCTGTCGGGCACCAATGGACGCGTCAATGAATCATCACGGTTAAAAACCACTTTTTTCACGGCTTGGAAAATGCGGTGTTTGGCGGTGTGATAGCCCATCATGTCGCCATGGCGGTCAAGATGGTCTTCACTCATGTTTAGTACTACTGCTACTTCAGCTGCCAAATTCGATGTGGTTTCCAATTGGAAACTTGAAAGCTCTAGCACATAGAGTTCAGGATCGTCCTTAGTCAAATCTAAAGCTGGACGGCCCAAATTGCCGCCAACTGCGACTTTTTTGCCAGCATTTGCGGCCATTAAACCAAACAGTGTGGTGACGGTACTTTTGGCATTTGAACCGGTAATCGCCACAATCGGCTTATCGGTCGCACGACGTAAAATTTGAATTTCAGACACCACAGGAATATTGGCTGCAAGCGCTGCCTGAATTTCAGGTAATTTTGGGTCAAGTCCCGGGCTAATAATAATTTCTTCAGCTTGGAGCAATAAATCTTGATCAAGCTTGCCAAAACGGGTTTGGACCTCACTTGGAATTTGATCATGACCGGGTGGAACTTCACGTGAATCGGTCACTGCAACGCGGTAGCCATGGTCATGTAAGAAATTCACTGCGGAAACACCAGAGATACCTAAACCGGCAACAACCTTCAATCCACCACGCTGTATTAACATTTCTGCCCCATTTTTTGGTCTGTTTTTAAAACTGCCAAAATGTTAGCACTTTGCTGTTTTGAATACCTTTTATGTTTTCACTTTCTCACAGTTTTTTTGTGTCTGCACGTAAAAAAACCGCCATAACAATGACGGTTTTTTCAAGTTCAATACTTTTTCGTTTATTTCCACTTTACCGCTTGAACTTCAGGCTTTTTCGCTGATGGATTTTCTGCCGCAGAACAACCGCATCCGCCTGCACAGCCAGCCGCCATTTTCGGTTTTAACCATTTGGCTAAACCCGCCCAGCCTTGACGTTCACACGTTTGTGACAGAGCACTGAAAACTGAATTCGATGTTTTCGGAAAAACTTTCTTAAACACCACGACAGCACTCCAGATCACCAAAGCAGCCACAATTAAAATTTCAATCATTTCAGTCTCCTTTTACCAATTTGGTAAAATTATCCAAAGTAGCGTGAAGCGATTTGATAAGTAAGGAAAGACATCAAATAAGCCAAGCCAAATAAGTAAATAGTCATAAAGCTGACTGTTTTCAATGAGCCTGTTTCACGTTTCACCGTTGCCAGTGTGGCCAAACAATGCGGTGCATAAATAAACCACACCAAGAGTGACAAACCAGTGGCCAACGACCAGCTCAAAGCGCCATCACCACTAATAATCTGTGCCAAGCCTTGAGATACCGCATCATCATCGGTTGCAGATAAAGCATATACCGTACCTAAAGCCGCGACCACAACTTCACGTGCCGCCATGGCTGGAATCAGTGCGATACAGATTTGCCAGTTAAAGCCCAATGGCGCAAAGATCGGCTGTAAAACATGCCCAAGCATCCCCGCCAATGAATAATCAATATCTGGCAAGGTTGCACCTTCTGGCGGCTGCGGGAAGGTACACAAGAACCACAGCAAAATCGACAAGGCAAAGATAATGCCACCGACACGCTTTAAGAAAATCTTGGCACGATCCAATAGGCCGATCCAAACACTTTTGATGTCCGGAAAACGATAACTTGGTAGTTCCATTAACAGCGCATGTTGCGATTTATCTTTTTGGAAGAGTTTCAATACCGTTGCAACAATTAAGGCACTCACAATTCCGGCCATATACAGTGCAAATAACACCAGACCTTGTAAGTTAAACACACCCCAGACCATTTGCTCTGGAATAAAGGCTGAGATCAATAAGGCATAGACTGGTAAACGTGCCGAACAGGTCATCAGCGGTGCCACTAAAATTGTGGTTAAACGATCTCGTGGATCTTGGATGCTTCGCGTCGCCATAATGCCCGGTACAGCACAGGCAAAACTGGACAGTAATGGAATAAATGCACGACCACTGAGACCAGCCTTAAACATTAGCTTATCCAGCAGGAAGGCTGCACGCGGTAAATAGCCAGATTCTTCAAGCACTAAAATAAAGAAGAACAAAATAATAATTTGTGGCAGGAAGACAACAACTCCCCCTGCACCTTCAATAATACCTTTAACAACCAAGCTCTGTAGTAATGGATTAGAAATCATGCCACCAGCAGCTTCACCTATCCAATCCTGCACCCATTCAATCCCATCCATAAATGGCGCAGCCCAAGCAAACACCGCTTGGAAGATGATGAACATCATCACGGCAAGGCTGATGAGGCCCCAAACCGGATGCAGAAAAATTTTGTCCAAGAAATCTGAACGTTTATCTTCTTGGTCTACAAAGACCACAACATCTTTTAAAATCTGTTCAATTTTTTCATGCTTGGAGCCTGAAAGGCTGAGGTCGCTCAGTTCGGTATCTGGCGTTCTGAATGTTTCAGCATCCAAAGCACCCATTAAGTTTTCAATACCGGCATTGCGCACAGCAACAGTTTCAACAATAGGAATACCTAAACGTTGTGACAGCTTATGCGTATTAATTTGCATCCCACGACGGCGCGCCTCATCCATCATGTTCAATACAAGCAGAATTGGACGTCCCAGTTCAATCATTTCCATGACCAAACCAAGGTGTAATTTTAAGTTGGTTGCATCCACCACACACAAGAAAGCGTCTTGATGGCCTTCTTCTGCAATTTTACCTTGGACCACATCTCGGGTAATGGCTTCATCGGGACTAGTGGCATCTAAACTATAGGTGCCAGGTAAATCCAGCACGCGTACAGGCTTGCCAGAAGGTAACGTGAATTGACCGACTTTACGCTCAACCGTCACCCCAGCGTAGTTGGCAACTTTTTGACGTGTTCCAGTTAAATGGTTGAATAATGAGGTTTTACCACAGTTGGGATTCCCAACGAGGGCAATACGTAAAGCATCACTCATTCTGATGCCCCTTCCATTGCTATTTCCACTTTTTCAGCTTCTATCTTACGGAGTGCGAAACGGGTAAAACCGACTTGAATTAAAATGGGGTCACCACCAAAAATTCCTTTGGTGATTACCTGTACTTTTGTGCCGGGAACAAAGCCTAAAGTCTCTAAACGACTCGCCACCAAATCAGGCTGAGCATTATTGCCATTCAGGTTACGATGCACCTTGTGAATGACTGCGCTTTGTTTCACTTTCAAATCAGATAATCGCACGCATCTTACCCTAAAAATTTTTGAACAGTATACAAGCAAATGAGAATAATTACCAAATCGGATTCGATTTCAATTCTCATTTTTTCAACAGTCATCGACAGCCGCAGCATTTTAAATTACATTGCATTAAACCATTATGCTTCATGGGTTTAATTTCCAAGAAATGAGCTGTGTATGTTAAATAAAAAACCACGTATTCCTGCCGCTGTACACATTCCAGAACACCTCAGTTTTTTACAGGGTTATCGTGATGATTTAATTGCGCAAACCGTCAGCCCACACACACGAAATGCTTATTTATCTGATTTAATTCAATGCAGTGGATGCCATACCCATAGTATGCTCGACTGGAGCAGCGATGACATTTCCGATGTACTCTTAAACCTGACCAAACAAGGAAAAAGTCCGCGCTCGATCGCTCGCTCACTTTCTGCGCTACGTTCATTTTTTAAATTTTTACGCGAACAAAAATTACGCAGCGACAATCCAGTGGCAGTACACAAAACCCCAAAACTCGGGCGTGCCCTCCCCAAAGATCTGTCCGAAGCTGATGTTGAAGCCTTAATTCATGCACCCAATATCACCACGGCTTTAGGGCTACGTGATCGAGCCATGCTGGAAGTGCTGTATGCCTGCGGCTTACGGGTCACGGAATTGCTCAATTTACGACTGGAACTGATCAACCTAAAACAAGGCTATTTACGCATTACCGGTAAAGGCAATAAGGAACGTTTAGTGCCATTGGGACAAGTGGCGTGTGACTGGATTGAAAAATATCTGGAAACAGCACGTCCGACCTTATATAAGTCATCCACCGATGTACTCTTTCTTACCCAACATGGTGGTATCATGAGCCGGCAGAATTTTTGGTATGCCATTAAGCGTTATGCCTTACAGGCAGGTGTACAGGCTGAACTGTCCCCACATACCTTACGCCATGCCTTTGCAACACACTTATTGAACCATGGCGCGGACTTACGTGTGGTTCAGATGCTGCTTGGACATAGTGACCTGTCTACCACGCAAATTTATACCCATGTTGCCCAAGTGCGTATGCAACAACTGCATGCCGAGTTTCACCCTAGAGCTTAAGGGTCAAAAATATCAGATCAAGAAATACTATCGTCTCGTGTATTTTTTGCTATGCTTACTCACCTGTTTGATAAAGCTAAAAGAAAAGGGTTGTTTATGCTATTTACCCGCTCAAAAATTTTTCTCGCATCGACACTTGCTGCAAGTATGGCTTTAGTGGCTTGCTCCAATTCCAATAACGACGAAAAAAAAGATGCAACCTTAACCGCAAGCACCCCGGCAACAGGTGAAGCCTCCAATCTCTCTGAACGCAATGCACAGCAACGTTTAATTGAGACGTTGCAAGCCAATCTGCAAAAAGCCAACATCAATGCCAAAGTGATTGGTGTGAAAGCCACCGAAGTCCCTAACCTATTTTGGGTCAGCTTTGAAGGCATGCCTTCGGTCTATGCCACAGCAGATGGTCAATACATTTTCCAAGGTGACTTGGTTCGTTTAGGTGATAAAAAACTCTCGAATGTCGGTGATCTTCTACAAGCAGAAACCAATAAGAAGTTATTTGAACAGTTAAAAACTGAAGATTTATTGGTGTATAAAGCCAAAGGCAAAACTAAACATGTGGTCTATGTCTTTACCGATGTCAGCTGCCCATACTGTCATAAACTGCATGAGCAAATGGATGACATCAATGCACGCGGCATTGAAGTGCGTTATATCGCATGGCCACGTGGTGAGCAGCATATGCCAATGATGGAAAATATCTGGTGTAGCAAAGACCGCCATGCTGCCTTTGATCGTGCCATTGCAGGCGAACCAATTGAACCTGCATCATGCAAAAATCCAGTACGGAATATGTATGAAATGGGGCTAAATATCGGCGTGAATGGTACACCTGCAATTTACAATGCAGATGGTATCCATATTGGTGCTTACATGTCGGCTGCTGAACTTGAAAAAGCACTTAAATAACTAATTTTTATAGGCTAAATAAATGTTTTTTATGGGTGGGAATAAAATGATTTCTACCCTAGAGTCAAAACCATTTTTTAGCTATGATCTAAACTCACTGAAAGAAATGATGAAATAAATGGAGTGTGACGTGAAACCAGTTCGTCTGGCAATCCTCGGTCTTGGTACTGTGGGTGGTGGTG
>NZ_JBLZXR010000070.1:0-7396 GCF_050285345.1 Acinetobacter sp. | reverse complement strand
ATGAACATTCTTGCGCTTGGGCATAAGCGTCTAGCTGTAGGAATCACCTCCGTTTAAGGGAGGTGAGGATGTCAAAACGTATGTGAAATATTTTACCAAGTTATTCTTAAGCTCAAACTATAGATGATTTGTGCGCTAAAACTTCAAAGCCCATCCGAAGATGAGCTTTGAAAGTCAATATAGGAGCGACGCTAGTGTCGTTTTTCTGTTGGAAGACTGTCCTTTATTATGGCTCTTGCGTTCGGACGGAGCATCGCTTTACTTATCCTGTACTACGCGCTTCACTTGTCTTGAGCAAAATTGAAAAGCAGTGCTTTTGGTTTTGTCACTCGAAGCATAGCTTCTTATCTTCTTGCAGAATATATTCCTCAGAACAGTGTTCTAATTCTGAGACTACGCGCTTCGCTTGTCTTGCGACAAAATAAGACAGCGTCTTATTTTGTCTCAGGCTGTGGTGTAAGGCGAAGATATGGAGTGACTGCGGTATAACCTTTCGGGAAACGTTGTTTAATTTCCGCTTCATCTTGAAGTGAAGGAACAATTACCACATCTTCACCTTGTTGCCAGTTGGCTGGCGTTGCTACTTTATGATTATCAGTAAGTTGTAGCGAATCGATAACCCGTAAAATTTCATGGAAATTACGACCTGTCGATGCAGGGTAAGTAATAATTAGGCGAACTTTTTTGTTTGGATCAATGATTACCAATGAGCGTACGGTTAAGGTTTCACTGGCATTTGGGTGAATGAAATCGTAGAGCGTAGACACTTTGCGGTCTTGATCGGCAATAATAGGGAAGTTGACTGAGGTATTTTGGGTCGTGTTGATGTCATTGATCCAGCCTTTATGTGATTCAACATCATCTACAGACAGCGCAATGGCTTTCACATCGCGCTTGTTAAATTCATCTTTGAGTTTTGCAGTAAAACCGAGTTCGGTGGTGCAGACTGGGGTGTAATCGGCAGGGTGAGAAAATAAAATCCCCCAACTGTCACCGAGGAAGTCATAAAAATTTACCGTACCTTCGCTTGAGTCTTGTGTGAAATTTGGTGCGATATCGCCTAAACGTATAGTCATGAATTTACCCTCTGTTTTTATTAAATCTATGGAATACGCAATCCAATATGAAGGATTTTTTTATGATGGAAAATAGGGTTTTTGTATTTGTTTATGAGAATATTTCATAAGGTTGGAGAGTTTCGGATATTATTTCAGGAAAATCACGCGATAGAGTCACTATGTTGCCTGCAGAAAATTTGTTACATTAGTTTGCCTTAAGTCTCCGGGGCTAGAACCTGAGCGCAGAATATTTTTACAGGGATTTTGTGCTAAACCCTTGTACTTCAAATTTCTAGCACCATAATAACGACTAAGAAAATATATTCATTTGACAAGCAAGATTTAGAGAGTCTATTCATGTTGGCAAGTCTGATCGGAGGAATCTTCGGTACCAAAAATGAGCGCGAACTCAAACGCATGCGTAAAATCGTAGAGAAGATTAATGCGCTCGAGCCGACGATATCTGTTCTAAGCGATGCAGACCTATCTGCAAAAACTGAAGAATTCAAAGAACGTTATAAAAAAGGCGAAAGCCTCGATAAATTATTACCTGAAGCATTTGCTGTTTGTCGTGAAGCTGCGAAACGTGTAATGGGTATGCGTCATTATGACGTTCAGCTCATCGGTGGTATTACGTTGCACGAAGGTAAAATTGCAGAAATGCGTACCGGTGAAGGTAAGACACTCATGGGAACGCTTGCTTGTTACCTGAATGCGATCAGCGGAGAAGGTGTTCACGTGATTACCGTGAACGACTACTTGGCACAGCGTGATGCGGAGTTAAACCGTCCATTATTTGAATTCTTGGGGCTGAGCATTGGGATTATTTACTCCATGCAAGATCCAACTGAAAAAGCTCACGCTTACCGCGCAGATATTACTTACGGAACCAACAACGAATTTGGTTTCGATTACTTGCGTGACAATATGGTGTTCTCGGCTGCGGAGAAAAAACAGCGTAGTCTCGTTTATGCCATCATCGATGAGGTCGATTCGATCTTGATTGATGAAGCGCGTACACCATTGATTATTTCGGGTCAAAGTGAAGATTCATCTCAGTTGTATGCAGCAATTAACAGCATTCCGCCAAAATTGCATGCGCAAAAAGAAGAAAAAGTACCTGACGGTGGTCATTTCTGGATTGATGAAAAACAACGTTCGGTTGAAATGACTGAAATCGGTTATGAAACCGTTGAAGCTGAATTGATTCAAATGGGACTGCTCGCAGAAGGTGAGAGTCTGTATTCATCGGCAAATTTGAACTTGGTACATCACGTTTCAGCCGCTATTCGTGCACATTACCTGTATCAACGCAATGTGCATTACATCATCCATGAAGGTGAAGTGATCATTGTCGATGAAAATACTGGTCGTACCATGCCGGGCCGTCGTTGGTCTGAAGGTTTACACCAAGCAGTTGAAGCCAAGGAAGGTTTGGAAATTCAACCTGAAAACCAAACTTTGGCCACCACCACCTTTCAGAACTATTTCCGTCTGTATAAAAAGCTTTCAGGGATGACCGGTACTGCGGATACTGAAGCTGCGGAAATGAAGGAAATTTACGGCTTAGACGTGGTGTTGATTCCAACGCACCGACCAATGATTCGTAATGACCAAAACGATTTAATTTATTTAAACCGTCAAGGTAAATACAACGCGATTATTCAAGAAATTCAACGTGTGCATGAAGCAGGCGTAGCACCCATTTTGATTGGTACGGCAACCATTGAAGCTTCTGAGATTTTATCTGATAAATTAAAAGAAGCGGGTATTGCGCACGAGGTTTTGAATGCAAAACAACACGAACGTGAAGCGGACATTATTGCGCAAGCAGGTTCGCCGCGAGCTGTGACCATTGCCACCAACATGGCAGGTCGTGGTACCGATATTCTACTTGGTGGTAACTGGAAAGCCTTACTTGCTAAAATTGAAGAACCAAGTGCTGAAGACGAAGCTCGCTTAAAAGCAGAATGGGAACAAAACCATGAAATGGTCTTGGCTTCAGGTGGTCTTCATATTATTGGTTCTGAGCGTCACGAATCTCGTCGTATTGATAACCAGCTTCGTGGTCGTGCAGGTCGTCAAGGTGACCCGGGTGTGTCACGTTTCTACTTATCGCTTGAAGATGACTTGATGCGTATTTTCGCTGGCGACCGTGTGGTGGCGATGATGCGTGCCATGGGGCTGAAAGAAGATGAAGCGATTGAACACAAAATGGTGTCGCGTTCGATTGAAAATGCACAGCGTAAAGTAGAAGCACGTAACTTCGATATTCGTAAAAATTTATTGAAATACGATGATGTTAATAACGAACAGCGTAAGATTATCTACTCTCAACGTGATGAAATTCTTGCTGAAGCAACTTTACAAGATTACATCGAAGTGATGGTGCATGATGTTACGAAAGGTATGATTGAGATTTATATTCCACCTGAATCGATCCACGATCAATGGGATATTCCCGGTCTTGAAAATGCCCTACGTGAAGATCTCTCCATTGATCTGCCAATTGCACAATGGTTAGAGCAAGATCGTCGCCTAGATGAAGAAGCACTGGTTGAGCGAATCAGTGATGAAGTGGTTACACGTTACCGCTCGCGCCGCACTCAAATGGGCGATGAATCTGCGGCAATGCTTGAACGCCATTTCATGTTGAACTCGCTTGATCGTCATTGGAAAGAGCATTTGGCAGCAATGGATTACCTGCGTCAAGGGATTCATTTACGTGGCTATGCACAGAAAAACCCTGAGCAAGAATACAAAAAAGAAGCGTTTAACTTATTTGTAAACATGCTTGCGGTGATTAAATCTGATGTGGTGACTGATTTATCTCGTATCCACGTACCAACGCCTGAAGAGCTTGCTGAAATGGAAGCGCAAAAACAGGCACAAGCTGAATCGATGAATCTTCAATTGTCACACAATGACTTTGATAACTTGTTGGCTGAAGCTAATGGTGAAGAGGTCTTTGAAGCTCAATTTACCCCAGAAGAGCAAGTGATTATTCCGCCAGAAAGCCGAAACTCACCGTGCCCATGCGGTTCAGGTTTGAAATACAAGCAATGTCACGGAAAAATTTAAGTGAACTCAAAATCAGAGCCGAAAGGCTCTGATTTTTTATCTATCCCTGTTGCTACGACCCAATAGTATTTGCAGTACAGTGGATTAAATGTTATTTAGTCTGTATCAATAACCGTAAAACGGAACTGACCATGAAAAAAGTACTACAACCGTTCATGATTGCTGCTTTGGCTTTGCCGACTTTTGCATTTGCAAACGCTCCTCAGACCACTTCTGTTGAAAAGGTTCAACAAGCAATTGGCCCAACAACAACGCAGGTGCAGGTTGGTACTGACGGTCAAGTGACTGTAGCAAGCCCACGTACAGGCATTCGTTACACCTTTGCCAATCCAAACCGTCCGATTGTGGTGCAAACCGCTAAAATTGCAGCGGCAAATGCGGCGAATGCAGATCGTATCGTGGCTACAAACCCAGCACTTTCTGCTGCAAGCCAGCAAAATGCGAAGCAAGCCTTATTAAATGAAGCAATACAAACGGCTGCTCGTAACTAAGTTGCCGTTAAAATGTGGTAAAAAACCAGTCTTTTGACTGGTTTTTTAATGCGCAATCTTTTTATAGAAGAAAAATAGCTGAAAACTCCGTGACATCTCGATTTTTTGTACATTTTCCTCTAAGCTGTATTTTTCTATTACCCAAATATTGGACGTTTAAAAATGGCAGTTGGTGACGTATCTATGCCACAGATGCATGTGGTGAAAGGTGTAAAAATTGGTTCGGCAGAAGCGTATGTGCGCTATCAGAACCGACGTGACCTAGTTGTTTTTGAATTTTCCGAAGGTTCAAATGTTGCAGGTGTATTTACCCAAAATGCTTTCTGTGCAGCACCTGTGCATGTGTCCAAAGCGCATTTACAAGTCGGTAATCCACGTTATCTAGTGATTAACACCGGAAATGCCAATGCAGGAACAGGCAAAATTGGTATGGCGAATGCTGAAGCAACCTGTGCCAAACTTGCAGAACTTACCGGTGTAAAAAATACTGAAATTTTACCGTTTTCAACGGGTGTCATTGGTGAGCAATTACCGATTGAGCGTTTAATGAATGGTTTGCAACCGGCGTTGGATTCTTTAAGCGAAGATGCATGGTTGGATGCGGCAAGCGGTATTATGACCACAGATACCACACCTAAAGGTGCATCTGAGCAGTTCGAACTGGATGGCATCGTTTATACCATGACCGGTATTTCTAAAGGTGCGGGCATGATTCGCCCGAATATGGCAACCATGTTGAGCTACGTGGCTACAGATGCTCCGATTAGCCGTGAGTTGGTTAAACAGTTGTTAAAAACCACTGTAAACGTTTCCTTTAACCGGATTACGATTGATGGTGATACTTCGACCAATGACTCTTGTATTTTCATTGCAACAGGTCAGGCAGGTGGTGCAGAAATCGTTTCTGAATCAGATACACGATACGCAGCTGTACTTGAAGTTTTAACTCGTGTCATGAAGCGTTTAGCACAACTTATTGTTCGTGATGGTGAAGGCGCAACAAAATTCATTACCGTTGCGGTTGAAGGCGGTGCTAATACACAAGAATGTTGTGATATTGCTTATAGTATTGCGCATTCACCCTTAGTGAAAACTGCGATCTTTGCATCAGATCCAAACTGGGGTCGTATTCTGGCGGCGATTGGTTATGCAGGTGTGCCAAATTTGGATGTAGAGAAAATTCAAGTTTGGTTGGGTGGTGTGCAAATCTGCAAGGATGGTGGTGCAGCAGCAGACTATACGGAAGAAGCTGGTGCAGCTGAAATGTCAAAATCGGAAATTACTATTCGCGTTGACTTAGGTCGTGGTGCTGCGCAAGATACGGTTTATACCTGTGATTTATCGTATGACTATGTCAAAATTAATGCCGACTACCGTTCGTAAGTTATGTGATATTTTTGAAAGCCTCCTTTGTGAGGCTTTTTTATAAGTGGAACTTTTTAATGATTGGTAAATTAGTGTATAGCCATATTTATCGGTCTGTGGTGTGACACCTGTGAATTAGCAGGGTTTAAGGATAGAGAAGACGTTGTTATGAATGAAGCAAGCAACTTAATTGCAAATGAAGCTAAATCCATTGTGCAAGCGCATTTGGATCGTTTGGGTGATACGCAAGAACATCATCTTAGCGAAGCTGAAAAGTTAGAGAAATTTGAATTAATTAAGGCTGAACTCAAAAAGCGTGATGCTGTCCTTGTTGCACATTATTATTGCGACCCTGAAGTGCAAGAGTTAGCTGAACTTACTGGTGGTTGTGTGTCGGATTCACTGGAAATGGCACGTTTTGGCCGTGATCATGAAGCAAGTACACTTGTAGTCGCAGGCGTAAAATTTATGGGTGAAACCTCCAAAATTTTATCACCTGAAAAAACAGTTTTGATGCCCACCTTAGAGGCGACATGCTCTTTAGATTTAGGTTGTCCTGTTGATGAATTTAGCAAATTTTGTGATGCACACCCTGACCATACCGTTGTGGTGTATGCCAATACTTCGGCAGCGGTAAAAGCGCGTGCGGATTGGGTGGTAACCTCAAGCTGTGCAGTTGAAATCGTTGAGCATTTAGATAGTTTGGGTGAGAAAATTATTTGGGCACCAGATCAGCATTTAGGACGCTATATTCAAAAGAAAACAGGTGCGGATATGCTGCTGTGGGATGGTGCATGTATCGTACATGAGGAATTTCGTGCACGCGGTATTGCCAATATGAAAGCATTATATCCAGAAGCTGCGGTATTGGTACATCCAGAATCACCTGAATCGGTGGTGGATGTTGCTGATGCGGTAGGCAGTACTTCGCAATTAATTAAGGCGGCGCAGACTTTGCCACATGAGCGCTTAATTGTGGCGACAGACCGTGGTATTTTTTACAAAATGCAGCAGGCAGTACCGAATAAAATCTTAATTGAAGCGCCAACCGCAGGGGAAGGGGCGACATGTCGTTCATGTGCCCATTGTCCATGGATGGCGATGAATGAATTAGATGGTATTTTGCAGGTATTACAAAAAGGTGATCAGGAAATCTTTGTCGATCCTGCACTTGCTGAACGTGCGAAATTACCTTTAGATCGAATGCTGAATTTTAGTGCGAGTTTAAAACGCTGAAATTTGTCTGAAAAATGATTAAAGTGCTTGATAAATAATCGCTTGAAATGATTTTTCATATTTTTTTCAAGATAGGTGTTGACGTTATTCAACGTCACGCCTAGAATGCACACCGTACCGCACGATATGCGATACAGCGAAAGCTGAGATGAAACGGAGCATAGC
>NZ_JBLZXR010000069.1:0-2008 GCF_050285345.1 Acinetobacter sp. | reverse complement strand
TATTTTTATTGTTGAATCTGAACAAAAAGGCCAAGTGCATTTAAAAGCGCAAGCTCTAAAACTTGGACAAGCATCCAGTGATGGACAATGGCTAGAAGTGATTTCGGGTCTTGAAGCAGGGCAAAAGTATATTTCCCAAGGCAGTTTTTTACTGAAATCTGAACTGGAAAAAGACGAGGCTGGCCATGAACACTAATTCAGAGAACCCGAACACAAATTTACCAAAGCCAGCAGGTCTATTCGAACGCATTATTCAGTTTTCAATTCAAAATGCAATTTGGGTGATGCTGTTTGTTTGTACATGGATTGCCGTCGGGATTTATAGTTATCAAAAACTGCCGATTGATGCAGTCCCTGATATTACCAATACCCAAGTGCAAATTAATACACAGGCCAGTGGCTTTACAGCACTAGAAGTGGAACAGCGGATTACCTATCCGATTGAAAATGCGATGGCTGGTATTCCAGATTTGGAATTGACCCGTTCTATTTCCCGTTATGGCCTGTCACAAGTCACGATTGTCTTTAAAGACGGTACGGATATTTATTGGGCGCGTCAGCAAATTAATCAGCGTGTACAAGAAGTTCAGTCGACATTGCCTGCTCAGGTTTCTCCGACCATGTCGCCCGTTTCGACAGGTTTGGGCGAGATTTATCAATGGGTGCTGAAAGCTGAACCCAATACAAAAAAAGCAGATGGCACGGCATATAGCGCGATGGATTTACGTGAAATTCAAGATTGGATTGTGCGTCCGCAATTACAGCGTGTACAAGGTGTTGCCGAGGTCAACAGCATTGGTGGTTTTAATAAAACCTACGTGGTTTCACCTGATTTAAACCGCATGCAACAGCTGAATCTGTCATTAGAACAATTACAGCAAGCGCTCACGGAAAATAATGAAAACCGTGGTGCAGGTTTTATTGAAGAAAATGGTCAGCAGTTAACAGTTCGAGTGCCGGGAACCTTGAACACCATTTCAGATATTGAAAACACCATGATTGACAGTCCTAATGGCAGTCCAATTCGGGTGGGTGATATTGCACAAGTATCGATAGGGCATGATTTGCGCACAGGTGGTGCAACCTATAACGGAGAAGAAACCGTTTTAGGTATTGCTATGATGGCCATGGGACAAAATAGCCGAACTGTCTCGAAAGCTGTAGATGCCAAAATTAAAGATATTCAAGCCAGCTTACCCAAAGGGGTAACAATTGAAACAGTATATGACCGTACCACATTGGTAGAGAAAGCCATTAAAACCGTTCAAAAGAACTTGGTTGAAGGCGCAATTCTAGTCATCATCATTTTATTTATCTTTTTAGGTAATATCCGTGCCGCCTTAATTACCGCCTGCGTTATTCCACTATCAATGCTGTTTACCTTAACCGGCATGGCACAAAAGAATATCAGCGCGAACCTAATGAGCTTAGGCGCATTGGATTTCGGGATTATTGTTGATGGTGCAGTGGTGATTGTTGAAAACTGTATACGACGTTTAGCCCATGCACAGCAAACGTTGAAACGTCCATTAACGCAAAATGAACGCTTTAAAGAAGTCTTTTTTGCTGCACGTCAGGCACGCCGTCCGCTGATATTTGGACAATTAATTATTTTAGTGGTGTATTTGCCAATTTTTGCTTTAAGCGGTGTAGAAGCAAAAATGTTCCATCCGATGGCATTAACCGTAGTATTGGCGCTTGTTGCGGCGATCATTCTGTCTATTACATTTGTACCTGCAGCTGTAGCGCTTTGGGTGAAAGGTGAAATTAAAGAAACAGAAAGCCGTTGGATGACTTGGCTGAAAAAGCAGTATCTTCGAATATTAAATACAGCTTTTCATTACAAGGCTGTGGTGATGACTTTTGCACTGTGTTTACTGCTCATTACTGGGCTTTTAAGCACTAAAATTGGCAGTGAGTTTGCACCACAGCTGAGTGAAGGTGATTTTGCAGTTCAATTGATGCGCTCTCCTAGCACTGGTTTAGAAGAATCATTAAAAATGCAGGA
>NZ_JBLZXR010000068.1:0-11028 GCF_050285345.1 Acinetobacter sp. | reverse complement strand
TGTTTGTATGACAATGTGACACTCCTTAACCCAAATTAAATTGGGATGTGGTGTCGCACTTCAAGTTTTAGGCTGCCCTGTATTACTATGAGGCTAAAATCACTTGATTTCGCCCTGATTGTTTAGCTTGATATAGTGCTTGGTCCGCTTGATTAATCAGATATTGCAAATTAGGCGTATCTGGTAAATTCTGATGAATAATCCCAATACTGACAGTGATGAAAAGTTGATGATTTTCATTCACTTGAATTGAGGTTGTTTCCACGATATTACGAATTCGTTCTGCAATGCGCTGAGCATCATCTGCTTGAATATTACTGAGTAAAATAACAAATTCTTCGCCACCAATCCGAGCAAATAAATCTTTTTCGCGCAAGTTATTCCGGACAATATCAGAAAATTTCTGCAAAACTAAATCTCCGACATAATGTCCATGTTGATCATTCAGTTTCTTAAAATGATCGATATCTAACATAATGATTGAGAAAGTTAATTCGGTACGGCTTTTTAAATAAAGTTCACCTTGTTCAAAAAAGAAACGGCGATTCATTGCATGTGTGAGACTATCGTGATTTGCGAGATATAACACTTTTTTATATAGATCATGCCGATTTCGACTAATCACACATAAAATTAATGGACCAAGAATTAACATCGTGAGACCTATACGAACAGAAATAGCTGTTGATAAATAGGTCATAGATGAATCAGCCAAATAAAACGAATTGAGATTGTAATAGGTGGCCAAAATAACCACTGCATTTATGATTGCGAGTGTAAATAATTGATAACTTAAAGCAGCCCAAATTAATGCTGCCAAAGGATATAAAATTGCACCGGGGCCAGTAAAAACGGCAGTGAGTAAAACGCATAAAGCCACACTGATTACTGGCAAAAGATCTTTAAAATGGTAGTTTTGGTTACGTCGATTTTGAAAAGCATTCTTGATCTGTATAATTGTCGGAAATGATAGAATTAGCGGCAATATAATTAAATAATTTATTATTTCCGTAATCCACCACATACCAAAATCAATTAGGAGTCGATCGCTCGACATGAAAGTATTTGGAATATATGGAATTGTAAAAATTGCAAATGTAGCACCAGCTAGACAACCACCTCCCGCAATAATTGCACTCATGGTGATAATGGTGAAATCTTTATTATAATTTTGATAATTAACTTGAAAATACCGCATAAAAAACAAACAAACGGTGGTGTTGATTAAGTTGGCAAAAGTTAAAAAGAGCGTCAATTGAAAATGATTACCCGTGAGTAAGTCGGCAAGCATATAACCAGAAAATGCACCTAACCATCCGCCCGCATTACTTAAATTTGGGAAACGTAAAAAGAGTGCAAATAAGACGGCATTGGCCGGCCAAAAAATAGCTAGGTAAGTTAATGGTCTGCTGAATATTCCAACCAGACAAAAGCAAAATATAATCACTGCAATTACGGCAAAGGCGGTACTTTGACGTGTTGTTGGTGGGGCAAGATGATTTAAATGCAGTTTCATTCGCTTCAATAGCCTAAGTAGCTGAGATGACATAAATTAATTTTTTTACATCATAAACGAAAATTTAAGAGTAAATGTGTATAAAACATGAGTAATGTGATTTATTTGGCATAAAAGCCGAATTTAGGCGATAAAATGTTAGTATTTTGTATTCTAAGCCTTTATAAATTGATTGTTATGAAAATGTGATAAACCGCGGATTTGTAAAAAAATATGTTACTTTAAGAGCATGATTTATATGACTGATTAAATGTATGAAAAAAGCATATCTTACAGTTTTACTCATGTTGAGTTCATCATTGGTGATGGCGACAGATAATAAAAATACGACCCAAAATGCAGATGTTAAAAACCGTGTTGAAGTCGTAAATCGTTTTAAGGTGACGACACGTTCTGAATTAGTTGGTTTATGGGGCATGGAAATACCAAATAATCGTAAATGTATTGAATATTATAATTTTAAGGGAAATAACGATGTTGTGATTAAAAGTGGGAGTGAGTGGTCTTCAGGCGTTTATGACTATCAACCTGCTGAAGATCCAAATGCCCAAATTCCAGCATTAATTTTACAGGTTAAGTATGATAATAATCAGGTGGACTGTTCTGGCAGTCAGCAAGACCAAACTGGGGAAATTTCTCAGTACTTTGTGCAATGGAAAAGTCCATCGGTTATTAATTTTTGTGCAAATGAACAAGCAGAGCAGTGCTTTGCAACGCTTCGTCGGGTATTACCATAAATATTTTTAGCTTGTAATTCTTTGATTGAATTACAGTAAATAAAAAACCACTCAATTTGAGTGGTTTTTTATTTGAAGCAGAGAACTTATTTATTCTCATTACCCTCAATTTTCTTTAACAGATGCTTCTCAAGATAGTGAATATCCATTGCCTGTTCGCAGAAGTTTTTATCTTCTAGGATCAAATCTTTATGCAAAGGAATATTAGTTTTCACCCCCGTTAAGATGATTTCTTCTAGTGCTTGCTTCATACGCGCAATAGAGTTATCACGGTTTTTACCATGAGCAATAAGCTTTGCAATCATTGAGTCATAGTAAGGTGGAATGCTATAGCCCGGATAAATATGTGAATCAAGGCGAATACCTGCGCCACCTGGCGCATAGAAGTGATCAATTTTACCCGGTGAAGGCATAAACGTTGATGGATCTTCGGCATTGATACGGCATTCTATGGCATGACCTTTTAACTGGATATCTTCTTGTTGAAGCTCTAATCCAAGACCAGCAGCGATACGAAGTTGTTGTTCAATAATATCGACACCTGTCACCATTTCTGTAACAGGGTGTTCTACTTGAACACGTGTATTCATTTCAATAAAGAAGAATTCACCATCTTCAAACAAGAATTCAAATGTTCCTGCACCGCGATATTGCATCAGTTTACAAGCATTGACACACGCTTCTAGAATTTCTTCACGTGCTTGTTCTGGTAAACCAGGCGCAGGTGCTTCTTCTAGAACTTTTTGATGACGACGCTGTAAAGAGCAGTCACGGTCATATAAGTGAATCGCATGGCCATTACCATCAGCAAGTACTTGTACTTCAACGTGACGTGGTTTTTGTAGGAAGCGTTCCATATAAACCGTATCATCGCCAAACCACATTTCTGCATCACGTTGTGCCGCTTGTACAGATTCGAGTAAGGTATCGACACGTTCAACAATACGCATACCACGACCACCACCGCCAGAAGCTGCTTTTACGATCAGCGGGAAGCCGATTTCTTTCGCTTCTGCAAGTGCGTTGTGGATCGTTACTGCATGGTCACAGCCCGGTACAGTAGGTACGCCAGCTTTTTTCATTGCAATAATGGCAGAAACTTTGTTCCCCATTAAGCGAATGTGTTCTGGACGTGGGCCAATAAAGATAAAACCAGAATTTTCTACAATTTCAGCAAATTCAGCATTTTCTGAGAGGAAGCCATAACCTGGGTGGATGGCATCTGCTCCAGTAATTTCTGCTGCTGTAATAATTGCAGGGATATTTAGATAACTTTCGCTGCTGGCACCAGGTCCAATACATACAGCTTCATCGCAGAAACGTAAATGCATTAGGTCTTTGTCGGCATCGGAATAAATCCCTACGGTTTTAATTCCTAAAGTTTTGCACGCCCGGGTGATGCGTAACGCAATCTCACCACGGTTTGCAATTAAAACTTTTTGCAACATTGTGATTCCCCGTGGTCTTAAGCGCGATAGCGGAATAATGGTTGACCGAATTGGATCACTTCGCCATTTTTAACCAAAATCTCTTCAATCACACCGCTTTGAGTTGCTTCAATTGGGTTCATGATTTTCATTGCTTCAATAATACCAAGTGTTTCACCAGCTGAAACAGTTTGACCCACTTTAACAAATGGTGCTTCACCTGGGTTTGGCGCTGCATAGAACACACCAACCATTGGAGAGGTTTCAACAGCACCACGTGGAGAGCGAGCAACTGGTGCTTCAGCAGCAGGCGCAGGCATTGCGGGAACAGCTGCTGCAACCAGTGGATTACGACGAGTTAATGCGATTGATTGATCGCCTTCTTTAACTTCGATCGCCTGTAAGTCAGATTCAATCATCAAGTCGATGAGTTTCTTGATTTTACGGATATCCATGAACAGTATTCCTAATTAAGATTGAGAAGTTGGTTGGATTTTGTCGATGGCAAAGTCTAGAGCAGCGGCATAGCCTTTTGCACCTAAACCACAAATAACGCCAACGGCTTTATCAGATAGATAGGAGTGATGTCTAAATGCTTCACGTGCGTGAACATTCGACAAATGTACTTCTATAAATGGAATAGCTACGCCAAGAAGGGCATCACGTACTGCCACAGAGGTATGTGTCAAAGCAGCAGGATTAATGATAATAAATTGAACGCCTTCTTGTTGTGCTTGATGAATTCGGTCGACAATTGCGCCTTCCCAATTACTTTGGAAAGTGTCGAGGGAAATGGAAGCGTTTTGAGCCTGTGAAATCAATTTTTGGTTAATATCTTCAAGTGTAAGATATCCATAAACTTCTGGTTCACGTTTACCCAGTAAGTTGAGATTCGGTCCATGAATGACCAAAATGGTCGAGCTCATTCAGCCTGCTCCAATTAAAAGTTGCAATATTACTTTGCAAGATGTCAGCAAAGTTTGCTTATTATCGCATAAGGTTCCACATTTTTTTTATAATTTCTTTGAATTGACGTGAAATGTATGTATCAATAATGGGCTATATAATGAAAACTTTGCCGATAATTAACAATGTTAAAAGGTTACATTTTTATTGTGATCTTATGTTTTTCTATTTTAAACCCAATTGGCTAAAACTATTCATATCTTTTGTGTAACCTAGGGTATTTGACCTGATGTGCTCGGGTTTTCTTTCCTGTTCATCGTATAGCGTAGTGAATAATCCTGTTGTTTCACTTTCTGGTTTTGCATACGAAACATGTATCTATTTGAATAAGGTTCACGCTATAGCAGTCTTCCATTTTTACAGTATCAATAATACCCAGTCTTTACGTTGCATAGGCTCTATGGATTGTTATAGGTCATGAATGTAATGTGACCTCAAGCATAATGAACTGAACATTATGATGACTTGGGTCTATTTATATTTTTTTAAATAAAACATTTGTTTGCTGTAATTTAATTGGATTGATTCACAATAAATCATTGGCGGTTATTCTAAAATTATGGTGAAAGAATGACCTTTTTGTAGGGGTGAGAAGATATTTTTTCATGCAACAGAATATGTGCAGCTGCAAAAGTTATGGTTGCTTTGATACATGTTAGTGAGTATGCCCGATATGAAAAATCACCACTTGCTAAATCATCTTTTTGTTGTTTAGTAATTTTGCAAAACTCCGTTAGGACATCCTCTGTTGAATAGGAATTTCAGGATTATTTGGGGAAAGGCAGGATTGACCATTTAGTTCATGAATCGTGTGTCCCAGTGATACTGAAAATTAGTGTTCCACAGAGCATGCATTGGCAAAAGTTAAATTTAGATCATGGTGAATATTGTCGTCTTTTAACTTTGTGTTGATTTTTTATTCAATTGTCTAAATTTCATTTACTGGTGTGTGTTGCATCAAACTTTTAAGGCTAGATAAATTGATCATCATTTTTGCAAATCACTAAAAAACAGATTTAAATTTTTAACAAAATCAAGATTAACAGACCGTTTAGACTGGAAAATTTTATCCATTGGAAAGCGTTTCACGCTAAAATGTGTCATTCCTTCCAAGCCAGAGAATCTAAATGGCCAAAAATGTACAAAATTCATCACCTTTAGCAGAATTAATTGCAGAGCAGAAATTATTGTGTGAAGAAGTGGGTTCAGCCTATGTTGAAGTCAAAGGTGATGATGTGATTGCTGTTGCAGTACATACCTTAAATAAAGATCCGATTGTTGGTATTCGTAAACCTGCAGAAGGCGAAGAACAGGTAAGTTGGTATATTTATGGTGGAGAGTTGGAAGGTGCGGATAGTTTTGAAACCATGACTATACGTAAATTTCAGGAGCTTGCGCCAGAAGTACTGCCGTATTTAGCACTTGATGTTGGTTATCGTTTTATGATCGATGCGGATGATTATGAAGATGTTTGGAAAGAAGGCGACGAGACCTAATCACATGCAATCAAGGAAGATATATCAAGGTCTAGGTTTGGCTATTTGGCTATGTGGCAGTATGGTCGCGGTACATGCAGAAACTGTACTACAACCGATTCAAAAGCTGTCGCAGGCTGAATATAATACAAAAATTCAGCACTATACTGACCAAGTCAACGGTAGTAAAAGCATACTCGATGTAGAAGGAACGACAGCGAGTGCTCAAGAGCAAACTCAAGCCTTTTGTACACGTTTAAATGCCTATCATCAAATTTTAAAGCTTTCTCAAGAAAATCCTGAGCTGGAAATGGCAAATCATATGCAATTCGCGGCTCAGCATTATTTGAAGCAGCAACGTGACAGTATGCAAGCTTCAGGTTTGAATGAAAGTGCATTCTGTGCAAGTAAAGATAAATAACTTTTTTGACGTTTCCGAATGGTATGGAATAAAGTACTATTTGTATCTAAGTTGAATTCAAGGTATGACGTTTATTCTTTTAAAGTAATCCTGATTACACTTTTGCTGATGGATAAATAGACAAAAACAAGGAGTGTGATAAGATGATTAAACACATTATTTTGATGTTTAAGGAGTTGTTCAATGACAGCTTATACTTCAGTGATGAAAGCAAGTCAGTATGAGGATGATATGATTCCTAGTCTTGCAATTCATGCATTTCGCCATGCTTTTGAACAAGCAAGTGCGTCATCGACTGTGGTTTATGTCAAAGGTCAGCAATTGATACAACGTCTGCAAAACGGTCAAGAAATAAAACTAAAAGATGTATCATCTGACTTTGTACAAGTTGATTCAATCCCACAAATTTTAAAACGAAAAAAGAAAATAGTAGAAACGGTTTAATCTATGCCTCCACAACCTCGAATAAGGATGTTTGCAGGTCCCAATGGTTCAGGTAAAAGCACAGTTAAAGAATATTTATTGCCCCAGCACATTGGGGCATATTTAAATGCGGATGAACTGGAAGCTCAGCTGAAACATTCGCAGCGTGTAAATTTATTGGATTATCATCCGGCATTAAATGCACAAGCTTTAATTCATTTTTTACAACAAAAGAAACGACCATCACAAGGTGAGCTGATTTCACTTTTATCGCGAAAACCGTTGATTTTGGATGACTGGAAAATTGAATTTCATTCAGATCAAATCGACTCTTATCTTTGTGCGCGTATTATTGATTACATCCGCCTGCAATTTCTAGATTTAAAAGTAAGTTTTACCTTTGAAACGGTCATGTCACATATTTCAAAAGTGGAATTTTTAAGAGAAGCCAAGCGTAAAGGCTTTAAAACCTATTTATATTATGTGTCAACCATCGATCCGATTATCAATATTTCACGGGTGCAGTATCGTGTGCAGACAGGCGGTCATGGTGTTCCTGAGCAAAAGATTCGTGAACGCTATTATCGAAGTATGGACTTGCTGATGCAGGCGGTTGAAGCAACGGATCGCAGTTATATTTTTGATAATTCGGCAGATGGTCAACAAGCTTCGTTTATTGCAGAAATTGAACGTGCTGAAATTTTAAAAATGAATCAGGGAATTCAACGTTTACCTTGGTGGTTTGTGGAAAAAGTATTAAAAGAATTTGAGGTAGGATAGGCGAATTGATCATCGTCTATCACGTAGCAGATATAAAAGACTAAAGATAGAATAGATGTATTTAAGAACATTCATATAGGACAACAGCATGCCACAGCAATCTATCCATGAAATCAATCAAAGTGATCAGGTACAAGTAGACCCACTGTTGAGACAATAAGTGAAGAGCAAAAGCAAGAGTCACAAAATAGTAGTAGCGATTGGGCTTCTAGCATAGATTTGACCGATATCGCTGAAATTGGTTCCGAGGCCGTCAGTTGGATTGGCGATGCACTCAGTGATATCAATATCGATTTTCAAACCAAGATTGATAATAAAAAATTAACAATAAACAGGCTGGTTTAAAAAATTACCGGAGAAATATTCAGTTAATTTTTAACTTTATAAATAATAGCTTAACAAAGTGGGGTGAGAATTTCTGTATTAGAGATTGAATGAGAAATCTGTGTATTTAAAATTTAATACATAAAATGATCAGAATGACTTGCATCTTTTTCTAAATAACATATTATAAAAACATATAATGTTTCTTTGTAGGCACGTGTATGCATCCTTTTCTAACCGCATTTATTGGCGGAGCAATGCTTGGCCTGGCCGCTGTAGGTTATCTCTATGTACATGGACGAATTGCAGGGATTAGTGGTCTGATTGCTCAGGTCATGAATCCTAAAACAGTATTTAAAACACCTGCGCTATGGTTTTTAGCAGGTTTGTTTCTTGTTCCATTTGTCTATGCACAAGTGACCACACCAAATATTGAGTTGAATGCCAGTCCTTGGATGATGATTATTGCCGGATTGTTGGTTGGTTTTGGTACGCGTATGGGCTCAGGATGTACTAGTGGGCATGGAATCTGTGGGATTAGCCGACTTTCAAAACGCTCTTTAGCAGCAACAGGGAGCTTTATGCTAGCAGGTGTAATTACGGTTTATGTCATGCGACACGTACTAGGAGTCCAATAATGAAAAATATTTTAGCCTTTATATTTGGTGGATTATTCTCAGTTGGATTAATGTTTTCAGGTATGGCCAATCCAGAAAAGGTTTTAGGCTTCCTTGATATTGCTGGTGATTGGGATGCCAGTCTTGCATTTGTTATGATGGGTGCAATTGCTGTAGCTTTTATACCATTTCAAATGGCTGTGCGAAATTCAGCACCGAAAACATTTGATGGATGTGCAATAGACTTACCCCGTAATAATCAGATAGATTCAAAACTTATACGCGGCAGTATTCTTTTTGGTATAGGTTGGGGGATTGCGGGCATTTGTCCAGCACCAGCATTTACCTTAATCGGTCTAGGTTTCTACCAAGCAATCTATTTTATCGTGGCAATGTTTGTTGGCGTTTATATCCACCGTAAATTTGCAGGAGCAAATTGATGTCGAGTCATGCATGGGTTCAAGATTTTTTTGATGAAAATACCAATACATTCAGTTATGTCGTGACAGATCCTATGACACGACAATGTGCCATTATTGACAGTGTATTGGATTATGATGCCGCTTCTGCATCGACACGAACCACACATGCAGATCGGATTATAGACTTTATTCAAGAAAATAGCCTAAGCGTAGAATGGATTCTGGAAACCCATGTGCATGCAGACCATTTGACTGCCTCGCAGTATCTCAAAGAAAAGCTTGGCGGAAAAATTGCAATGAGCCATAAAATTGCAGTTGTACAAGAAACATTTAGTGCAATTTACAATCTTGATGTGAAATATTTTAATTCACATCAATCCTTTGATTATCTATTTGATGATCATGAGCATTTTAAAATTGGGGAGTTGGACGCGTATAACATACCAACGCCCGGACACACGCCTGCATGTTTAAGTTATGTGATCGGGGATGATGCTGTCTTTGTCGGTGATACTTTATTTATGCCAGATTATGGAACAGCACGTTGTGACTTTCCAAAGGGCAGTGCTGCAAGCTTGTATGATTCTGTGCAAACACTGTATCAATTACCAGCTGAAATGCGTGTTTTTCTCTGTCATGATTATTTACCAACAGGGCGGAATGACTATATTTGTGAAAGCTCAATCGCAATACAGAAAAAGCAAAATATTCACATCCATGAAGGCACTCAAAAAGCAGAGTTTGTTGATATGAGAAATCAGCGTGATGCTGGCTTATCTATGCCCAAACTGATCTTACCTGCGATCCAAATTAATATGGATGCGGGTAAATTCCCTGAAGCAGAAGAAAATGGCGTACGTTATTTGAAACTACCGCTGAATTTTTTTAAGCACTAAATTTACATCATTTTTTATCTAACGCAGCATGTGCTGCGTTTTTTAATTCATGGGAATAGCCTAAGCAAAAATATTTTCCTATAAATAGCCTAAGTAATATATATCTCTTAAATGTCAATTGATTAAATTTCTTCAACAGATCATCATTAGAAAAACTCAGTTAAGTAACCGAACAATGATTTTAAATTACGAAATCCACCAAAACTCAGAAAGTAACAAAACACCGCTCATATTTATTCATGGCTTATTTGGAAGTTTGAGCAATTTAGGTATGTTGGCAAGAGAGTTTCAAAATACACATACCGTAATTCAAATTGATCTTCGAAATCACGGGAAATCGGCTCATAACGAACAGATGAATTATTCAATTATGGCCAGCGATGTACTTGAAACCTTGGATTCATTGCATGTAGGTCAATTTTCTGTCATTGGGCATTCAATGGGAGGGAAAGTCGCAATGTACTTAGCTTTAACCTCTACGCGAATCGATCAATTGGCTGTATTGGATATTGCGCCATTTGCTTATCAAGAAAATCATCATGATGAAATTTTTAAAGCGTTATTTGCAGTAGAAAAGGCACAAATACAGACAAGACAACAAGCCATTGAAATCATGCGGAATAATATTCAAGCAGATATGGTTATCCAATTCTTACTCAAATCCTTTAGTAAAGGGCGGTGGTTATTTAATGTTGAAGCCTTATATAACCATTATCAAGACATTATAAGTTGGCCTAATACAGAACATGTTTGGCAACGTCCTGCATTATTTCTCAAAGGTGGAATGTCACCATATATTTCGAAAGAACAACATTTTACGGCGTTACAACAACAATTTCCTCAGACAAAATTGATTGAAATAGAGCAGGCTGGACATTGGTTACATGCTGAAAAAACTACACAAGTTTTGGAGCAATTAAAAGTTTATATTCAATAAAGAAAATAAAATAGGACTTACGCACTATCCTTTTTGTAATTTCTGTGGAAGAAGATGATTCTTGTCTAAAATAAACGCATGAATAAA
>NZ_JBLZXR010000067.1:0-24972 GCF_050285345.1 Acinetobacter sp. | reverse complement strand
TTTGTGTGTAGGCTTCTTCATTTGAAAATTATATCGCTGAAAAAGCCTTTACAGATAGGTTTGTGCAACAAAGCCGATTATAATTAAAAAACCAATAGATCAATTGTGTTAAAAATGCCTTAATAGTTTTTAAATTTTATTTAAATTACATGATTTTAAGCCTTAGATTTATTTACGAAAGTTGGTTTTTATAGTTTTAATTCTGCTCCAAGAAATAAATGGTTTTATATCATTCGTTTAAATATTATGAATTGATTTTTAACTAAAATTGTTATAAAAAAGCCAGACCTTTTTTAAGGTTTTGCCTTGGTATTGGATACTTGAATTCCAAAAATGAATTGTAAGTACTCAATTAATAAAGAGATGATTAGAAGAACATCCTATGGGTTCACTGTTCAATACTTTTCCTATGCATATTTTCCGTGCATATGATATCCGTGGAAAAATATCACATTTAAATGCCGATTTAGTTCATTCAATTGCCCGCGGCTTAGTAAAACAATATAGAAATGCTGGTCAACATACGCTCGCGATTGGCTATGATGCGCGCTTAACCAGTCCCAGCTATGCCAAAATTATTCAGCAAGTCTGTGTTGAAGCAGGTATTCAAGCCGAGATCATTGGTTGCTGTTCTAGCCCAATGCTGTATTTTATTGCACGTCAATTTAATGGTAATGGCATTATGGTGACTGCGAGTCACAATCCCAAATCGGATAATGGCATTAAATGGATTGTGCAAGGTGAGCCACCGTGTCCTAATATGATTCAACAGGTTGCTGTCGATGCCCAAAAAAGCTTTTCGGCTCAGCGTACCCATCTCATGACGGCACTTGAATTACATGAAATAAAACCTGAATTTTGTTTGCAATATCAACAGTTCATTCTGGACGATATTCAAATTCAACATCCATTAAAAGTTGCAATTGATGGTATGCATGGTTCAGCAGGGCACTGTGCTGCACTGCTTCTAAATAAACTGGGATGTGAAGTGATAGCACTGCGTTGCCAAGCAGATGGTCATTTTCCTGATCATGCTCCTGATCCTTCGCAGCTCAAACATTTAGAGCAATTACGTCAAACCGTGAAAAGCCAAGGCGCGGATATTGGTATTGCCTTAGATGGTGATGGTGATCGTTTGGTTCTGTTGGATGAACACGGCGATGTGATTTCTGCTGATCGCTTGCTGTGTTTATTTGCGGAAATTTGTCTGGAACAACAACCTAATGCTGAAGTGGTCTTTGACGTAAAATGTTCGACCATGATTCGAGATACTGTGCAGCATCTTCATGGTCAACCTGTAATGATTCGTACAGGTAGTAGCTTTCTGCGTAAATATCTTTTGCAATCGGCAGGTAAGGCTGTATTTGGTGGTGAATATGCAGGGCACTATGTGTTTAATGACGGTCGTGGCGGCGGTTATGACGATGGTTTGTATGCTGCATTACGGGCGATTGAATATATTCAAGCCAAAGGTCTGAGTTTGTCACAGGTCATGGCGCGTTACCCTGAGCGTAGTGGTACGGAAGATCTGTATGTCAGTACGCATCGCCACAATGCAACTGACGTTTTAAAGTGGGTGGAATTAAAATCTGCAGCGATTCCGGCACAAATCAGCAAAATAGATGGAATACGCCTTGATTTTGATGATGGATTTGGCATCATTCGAGCATCGAATACAGGTGAGTATTTTACTTTACGCTTTGATGCCAATCGGCCAAAGCGTTTGAAAGAGATACGTGATCTGTTTGTTTCCATGTTAATTGGGCAATATCCAGACATTGCTCATGACATCCCAGATGCTCAATAAGGAGAGGCACATGCCACATCAACATACCGGCATCGACAAAGCACAAATCCTGACGGAAGCTTTGCCGTATATTCAACGTTTTTCGGGTAAAACGCTGGTGGTGAAGTATGGTGGCAATGCCATGACCGATCCTGAACTTGAAAGTTCATTTGCACGTGACATCGTGTTATTAAAAACAGTTGGTCTTAATCCGATTGTTGTGCATGGTGGTGGGCCGCAAGTCGATTCTTTCCTCAAGCAATTGGGCCGTGAGTCAGATCGTATTGATGGGATGCGTGTGACTGATCCTGCAACCATGGAAGTTGTGGAAATGGTCTTGGGCGGTAGTGTCAATAAATCCATCGTTAACCTGATCAATCAGCATGGTGGACGTGCGATTGGTTTAACTGGTAAAGACGGCAACTTAATTCGTGCACAGAAACTGTTGATGGAAAAAACAGCCGAAGATGGTTCAGTGCAGCAAATTGACTTAGGTCTGGTCGGCGAAGTGGTTGGCGTTAAAACTGATGTGCTGGAAATGTTTACTCAAAGTGATTTTATTCCTGTCATTGCACCACTCGGTGTCGATGAAGATGGCAACACTTACAACATCAATGCTGACCTTGTTGCAGGGAAAGTGGCAGAAGCTTTGGGTGCAGAAAAACTGATTCTGTTGACCAATATCACTGGCGTATTAGACGAAAATAAAAACTTGCTCACAGGTTTAACTACGCAAGAAGTCGATCGTCTAATTGAAACTGGTGTGATTTACGGTGGCATGATTCCGAAAGTAGGCTGTGCATTAGATGCGGTGAAAGGTGGTGTGATTAGTGCACATATTGTCGATGGTCGTGTACCACATGCAACCTTGCTTGAAATTTTCACCGATCACGGTGTGGGAACTTTAATTACCAATCGTAGTAAAGTCTAAGCTGCTACACATTTTTGATTTTAAAAAGCCTCGTTTGAGGCTTTTTAATTTTGTATGAGAACAACACGAGAAGCTATTTTTGAGTTTAAATGCAATGAAATCAATCATGATTGTCATTAATCTAGCACAATCAAATGATTTTACACTTACAACCACTAAAAATCTCATGCACAATAGTGAAATCATAGATTAACTGACTTGATGATCGATATGTGCCAGCTGCTTGGAATGAATTGTGCGACACCCACCGATATTACCTTTTCATTTCGGGGCTTTTCACAGCGAGCTGGAATCACTTCAGACCATTGTGATGGTTTTGGTATCGCATTTTTTGAAGATAAAGCTTGCCGTTTATTTGTTGATAATCAGTCCGCAGTTGAATCGCCAATTGCTGAACTGATTCGTAACTATCCAATCAAATCACGTAACGTGATTGCGCATATTCGCAAAGCCACTCAGGGCAAAATTAATCTAGAAAACTCACATCCTTTTAGTCGTGAACTGTGGGGCAGACAATGGATTTTTGCCCATAATGGCGATTTACATGATTTTCACCCTGAACTGATGGGCCGATTTACTCCTGTAGGTAATACCGACAGCGAGCGCGCATTTTGCTATTTGCTGGAGCAGTTGGTACAACGCTTTGGCTATACCGAACCATCGTTGGATCAGGTTTTTGATGTGTTGTTGGAAATCTCCCCACAAATTGCCGAACATGGCACGTTCAACTTTTGTTTGTCTAATGGTCAGGCACTGTTCAGTTATGCCATTACCAAGTTGCACTGGTTGGTACGTGAGTATCCATTTCAACAAGCGCAGTTAATTGATATTGATGTCAAAGTGGACTTTAGTGAACTAACAACGCCCGAAGACCGTGTAGCTGTGATCACCACTGAGCCATTAACACAAAATGAAGTGTGGACCGCCTTTGAACCCGGTGAAATGATTTTGTTCCAACATGGCCGTCCGATTCGTAAAGCCATGACCCAAGTGGCACGTTTGGAGCGGGAGCGTCTAGATCCATCCTTAAAGCGTGTTACACGTGCGGATCAGTATTAAACATAGATTAACGAAAATAGACTTTCATTAAAATTCAAATCGATTTATTTTAGAATTGAAAGATTACCTTTATCTAAGATATTGAATTGATTAAAAAATATCTGAGCTTTCTACTCGGGTTTAAAATAATTAACATAATGAAAACAAATGATTACATTGTAAACGTCATGCAAGGCGATAAAACCAACCATTTTAGTTCATTTTCATTTAAGTCCTTTAACTATATGATGAAATTTACGTGATAAGTCCTTCATATTTATAGGTGGTCGTAATGAAAATGAAATGGGTTCCAGAATATAATACTGGTATCGATGTGATTGACGATCAGCACAAACGGATTCTTGACTACATCAATGAAATTGATGGCATTGATGCAAATACCGATCGTGATCGTGTGAAGCAAATTTTAGAAAATATTATTGATTACACACAATCGCATTTTACTTTTGAAGAATCTCTTCAAGAAGAAGCAGGTTATAAATATCGTGTTCCACATAAACGTGTACATGATTTATTTATTAAAAAGATTGAATCTTACCGTGATCGTTTTGAGATGGGGCATGCGATTGAAAGTGAATTGCATGAAGTCTTGTCTAAATGGCTCATCAACCATATTCAGCACGATGATGCCGATTATGTGGGGGCGGTAAAAGAAAATATGATGGGTATTATCAAAGAAAAAGAGAAGAAAAAAGGTAAGAACTGGTTTGCTCGTTTCTTTTCATAATACGGAAAAACGAGATAAAAAGAATTAAAATCTTATAAAAAAATTAGCGCAGCAAATCACCGTTTCGGTGGTTTGCTTTTTGTTTTTGATTTTCAAAGCTTGGCAAGGCAAAATAGCGCTAGAATTTTCAAAGGAATTTGTCATGCAGGACAATGCGATGTCGAAGTGGTTGTCGCCTCTGATGGCGTTCTGTCTATCTTTTATCATTATTGCGACTTTAGCACCGGTAACAGGTATTCAGATTGAACGTCAGCTTGATTTCTGGCTGTTATGGCTAGGCACGATGCTTATTTTGGCGCTACCCGTGTGTTATTTAGAAATTGCGCTAGCGAAGCGTTCAAAAACAACCGCAGTTCAGGCGCTTTCAACTTTGACACGTGATGCAGATGCTTCACCGAAATGGCGTTTGGTCGGTTGGCTTGCGGTGGTATTTATCCCGTTTTTAGCAGGTGGCATGCTTTCGGCTGCATCACAATATGTCGGTACATTTGTGGCGAATGAGGTCGCATATAGTGTGATTTTGGCAGTGCTCGCAGCGATTGCTTTTGCACTTTCATTCATTTCACGACAAATTTTAGTCATCCTGACAGCAGTTGGCGTACTGGCTGCATTGGTTTTGGCCAATGTCATGGGAACAGCGTTGCCTGAATGGAAAATGACCACGCTTGAATTTAGTGAGTGGGGCAATGCAACAGTCTTGGCTTTGGTGGCAAGTGGTTTAGGTCTGGGGTTGTATTGGCAATCAAGCATTGCAGCTGTGAAGCAACAAGAGATTGCTACTAAAACGGTAGTGCCGATTTGGATTGCGCAACTATTGGCTGTCGTGGCTTTTGCCTTCTTTGCAGCAAAAGCACAAGTGCCAGCTTTAGCCTTAGTGATTAGCTTGGTTACAGGTTCTGCGTTATTGATTCAAATGGCCCGCGAGCAACTACAACAACGTCAATTAGCCGTTGTGGTGCAATGGTTGATTCCTGTTGTTGCTGTGTTTGTGTGGGCAGCTCATGTCATGGTGCCTGTATTTAATATTACACTATTACTTTGGGGGCTTATTATTTGTCTGATTTACGCGATATTTGCCGGTTGGATTATGAAGATCAGTCATTTACGTAAATCGATGAATTTTAGCAATGAAGCTTTCTATAACATTTGGCGTATTGCTGTACGTATCGTCTTACCGTTGTCGATTGTCTTAGCGTTAGTTGCAGTAATTGGGCAGTTATTCTAATGTCTGAGCAGTTACAGGTTTGGGTTGCTTACGCAGGTACGACCCAACAAATTTTGATTCCCTTGGTATATCGCCAAGGGATGACTGCGCAGGATGCCATTGAGCAAAGTGGTATTCGTCAGCAAGTTGAGTTACCTGAAACTTTGACTTTGGGCATTTTCGGTGTTCGTTTAAAAGACCCGACGCAAGAACTTGAGGTTGGAGATCGGGTTGAAATTTATCGTGCATTGACGATTAACCCAAAAGATATTCGACGGAATCGTGCCAAGAAAAATCCGGTTGGACGTTACTGTCGAGGCAATCGCTTTAAGCAATTGTACTTATAAAAGAAACCCCTTAAAGCAAGGGGTTTCTTTTTATTTTAAACAGGCTATAGTGGTGGCGCAGTTAAAATCGCTTCTTTCGAGCCAGGTAAGCCGGGTTGAGACTCAGGAATTGTTTCTAAGCCTTCAACTTTTTGCACAATACCATTTTGGTCAAAGAAGATTTTTAAATGCTGACCATGTGCTGCTGGGATCTTGGCTTTTTTAGCATATGTTCCTGGGGTGTACTTGTAAATGTAGTCCCAACGTAATGGATTCATTGGATCAGCAACGGTTGGACTACCGAGCAAAAAGCGAACTTGCTGGTGGCTCATCCCCACTTGAATTTTAGACGCTTGTGCTTGAGTTAGCGGTGTACCTTGAGGAATGTCAACTTTATAAACGCCCAAGGTCGAACAGCCTACGAGCAATGAAGTGACGAATAACGTCAGCATGATTTTTTGCATTTTGCTAAACTATCCCAAATTAATTATGATGCATTTGATCCACGGATAGATCATACTGCATCTAAACTTTATTGCATATTCCAACTTTAAATTTGTTGAGAGACCTTTTTTCATGGCTATATCAAACCAAGATTTACGTAAAGCTGGACTTAAAGTTACGCTTCCGCGAATTAAGATATTGGAATTACTTGAAAATTCAAAACAACATCACTTAAGTGCGGAAGATATTTATAAGACTCTACTTGAACAAGGTGAGGATGTGGGTTTAGCAACTGTGTATCGTGTGTTAACACAGTTTGAAGCCGCCGGTATTATTCAACGTCATCATTTTGAAAACAATCATTCTGTTTTTGAGATTATGCAAGAAGATCACCATGACCATATCGTGTGCCAAAACTGCAATAAGGTGGTTGAGTTTACCAATGATGTGATTGAACATGAGCAGCATGAAGTTGCGAAAAAGTTCGGTTTTGAGTTGACAGGTCACTCACTTAACTTATACGGCTACTGTGATGCGCCTGAATGTCAGGACGCTTACCGTAAGAAATAATCCTTGAAGGATTAGAATGAATAAAAAAACAGACTTCAATTGAAGTCTGTTTTTTTATTTGTACCAGTATGACTGGATTTAGTGCTGACCATCAAAGGTAATATTTGAATTGGCACGTAATAAATGCTCACCGCCTTCTTCGGCCAACTTGATTTGTAAACGCAAGTCGTTGGGTGAATCGGCATGTTTTAATGCGTCTTTGTAGCTGATCTGCTTCGCGCGATATAAATCATATAAAGCTTGGTCAAAGGTTTGCATCCCGAGCTCTCGAGAACGTTTCATCAAGTCTTTAATTTCATGTACTTCACCTTTACGGATTAAGTCAGAAATTAAAGGGGAGTTAATCAGAATTTCAATCGCTGCTCGACGTGAATTACCATCGATGGTTGGAATCAACTGTTGCGCCACCATGGCTTTTAAGTTCAGTGACAAGTCCATAAACAATTGACTATGACGATCTGCTTCAAAAAAGTGGATAATTCGGTCAATCGCTTGGTTAGCGTTGTTGGCATGCAGGGTTGCAAACACCAAGTGACCTGTTTCGGCAAAGGCAATCGCGTAGTCCATGGTTTCACGGGAACGAATCTCACCAATCAGGATCACGTCTGGTGCCTGACGTAATGTGTTCTTCAGGGCAATCTCAAAGGAGTCGGTGTCAATCCCGACTTCACGCTGAGTGATGATACAGCCTTGATGTTCGTGAATAAATTCGATCGGGTCTTCAATGGTAATAATATGACCGTGCGAATTTTGATTGCGGTAGCCAATAATCGACGCCAGCGATGTTGATTTACCTGTACCTGTTGCACCAACAAAAATGATGATACCGCGTTTGGTCATCGCCAGTTCTTTCAGAATCGGTGGTAGCTTCAGCTCATCCATAGTCGGGATAATCGTTTCAATACGACGCAGTACCATGCCTGGTTGGTCACGTTGCTGAAAAGCACTAACACGAAAACGGGTGTTATCCGTACTACTGATGGCAAAGTTACATTCGCGGGTGTCAGCAAATTCCTTACGCTGTTTTTCACTCATAATCGAATTTAAAATTTGACCGACCGTGTGCCCCGAAAGTTTCGTCGAGCCAATCGGCATGATAGTGCCGTTAATTTTAATCGAGGGTGCAACATCCGCTGTAATGAATAAGTCAGACGCTTTTTGCTCAACCATATAGTTGAGTAAACCGTTAAAGTCCATAAAAGATCCCCAAAGACAATGACATTATTTTTATAGGAAAGATTCTGGCTGCTTAGCTGCTGTGCGTGCAGTTTGAGTACTGATAATCCCTTTTGATACCAGATTTTTCAGACTTTGATCCAGTGTGGTCATGCCATAGTTGGCACCGGTTTGAATCGCAGAATACATTTGCGCAACTTTGTTTTCACGAATCAAGTTACGAATGGCGGGAATACCAATCATGATCTCGTGTGCTGCAACTCGTCCGCCCCCATTTTTCTTTAACAGGGTTTGGGAAATAACCGCTTGCAGTGATTCAGAGAGCATGGCACGAACCATGTCCTTTTCTTCGGCAGGGAAGACGTCGATCACACGGTCAATGGTTTTTGCCGCAGAGGTGGTATGTAGTGTACCGAATACCAAGTGACCTGTTTCCGCTGCTGTGAGTGCCAAACGGATCGTTTCAAGGTCACGCATCTCCCCGACAAGGATAATATCCGGGTCTTCACGCAGCGCTGAACGCAGTGCTTCATTAAAGCCGTGGGTATCGCGGTGGACTTCACGTTGGTTGACCAAACATTTTTTCGATTCGTGCACAAATTCGATCGGGTCTTCGACGGTTAAAATATGGTCATAACGGTTGTCGTTAATGTAGTCAACCATTGCAGCGAGTGTGGTTGATTTACCTGAACCGGTTGGACCTGTCACCAAAACAATCCCACGTGGATAGTCACAGATATCTTTAAAGATTTGACCCATGCCAAGGTCTTCAATCGTTAGAACTTTGGATGGAATGGTACGGAATACAGCACCCGCGCCACGGTTTTGATTAAATGCGTTCACACGGAAACGAGCCACGCCCGGGACTTCAAAGGAAAAGTCGGTTTCTAACTTTTCTTCGTAATCACGACGTTGTTTGTCATTCATGATGTCATAAACAAGTTTATGGACTTCTTTATGTTCAAGTGCAGGTAAGTTAATACGACGCACTTCACCATCGACACGAATCATCGGTGGCATACCAGAAGATAAATGTAAATCGGAAGCGTTATTTTTGGCAGCAAAGGCCAACAGTTCTGTAATGTCCATAAAATCCCCGAGATAAAAATTAAATCTTAATTATTTTGATAGAATAATAAGGCTTTCCCACAGCTTAACCAACAGTTAGTTGCAGGGCAATGCAAAAAAAGATGAATGAAATGAGACCCCCGTCAATGAATACACTTCAAGCAGCACGAAATCAGGTTTTGCAGCAAATAGATCAAGCCTGCCAACAAGCGAGCCGAGCAACGAGTTCGGTGAGTTTATTGGCTGTTTCAAAAACGCATCCTGCTGAAATATTAAAAGAAATGTATAAAACAGGGCAGCGAGCATTTGGCGAAAACTATCTACAAGAAGCGCTCGATAAAATCGAAGCTTTAGCTGATTTAGATATTGAATGGCATTTTATTGGTCATGTGCAGCGCAATAAAACCAAGCATTTGGCTGAAAAATTTGCGTGGGTGCATGGGGTCGATCGACTGATCATTGCGGAACGTTTATCCAGTCAGCGTGAAGCTTCACAAGCAGCGTTAAATATTTGTCTTCAAGTCAATATTGATGATCAAGATTCCAAAGATGGTTGTGCGCCAGCAGAGGTTGCGGAACTTGTGCGTCAAATCAGCGTACTGTCAAATTTAAAATTGCGTGGTCTGATGGTGATTCCTGCACCAAATAACACACAAGCTTTTTTTGATGCACGTCAACTTTTCGATCAGGTCAAAGCTCAGCATGCACATCCTGAAGATTGGGACACTTTAAGCATGGGGATGTCGGGAGATATGACGGATGCGATTGCTGCCGGTTCGACTATGGTGCGTGTAGGGACAGCATTGTTTGGTGCACGTGATTATTCCAAATAATCTAAGCTCAAATGTTATACATCTATGAAATAAGCTATTTTGATGCTTGGATGAATCGTAAAATTTTCAATTTTCAGATCAAAAAGTATGAGATTTCACAGACGTTAATTTAATAAGCATATCAACGCATTTTTCACAATTTTTGGAACCTTCGGGTTCAATATTGCGCTTTAAAATTGAACTTTCCACTAAAGTTGAGTACAAAATAAGCACTATATTAAGCTAGTTTTGATATTGAAGTGATTCAATGATTTGGACAAATAGGAAAGTTCATGACTGCATATTATCAACTGATTCAGCGCGAAACCGATGCTCAAGGTATCGTTACAGCACATTATCGTTCAACTGTTTTGGCACAGGGCGCATGGAATGAGCATGAGCAGCATATGGCACCTGCAACCGGCATTATCTGTGCTGAATTAGAGTCTTATGCGCCTCGTGAAGATATGCGGATTGGGCGGATTAGTCTTGATATTTTAGGTTTAATTCCTGCGGGAGAGTTTGAGATTGTCACCAAAGTCATTCGTCCTGGTAAAACCATCGAGCTGATTGAATCGGAGATGCGTGCGCAGGGGAAGGCCTGTGTTGTGGCGCGAACGTGGCGCATGATGACGCAAAACAGCCAAATGGTACATGGTGTGGAAGATCAACCCGTTCATGGCCCTGAACAGGCGCCGGTCTGGGAAGGTATTCGTCAGTGGCCGGGTGGTTTTATTCAGTCGGTTGAGGCACGAAGTCATGCACGTCGTACCGGACAGGGCATTGTTTGGTTGACGACACTGAAAGACATGATTGAAGGAAAAGCCAGTACTGATTTTGTACGTTTAATGGGACTGGTCGACACGGCAAATGGCATTGTGCCGCGTCAAGAGTGGCCGTTAAAATGGGGTTTTCCAAATTTAGATTTGCAGATTCATCTACATCGGATGCCGCAAGGACAATGGCTCGGTTTAGAAACCGTGCAGCAATATGGCGATGATGGTATTGGTTTAACCAGTTCTGTATTACACGATGTAAATGGCCCTTTTGGTCGTAGTGAACAGATTTTAACTTTACGAAAAATTTCAGAATAAATTGAGCATCAATCTTCTGATCAATTTAGATTCAACGGTATTCAGCAAAACACCACAGCTTTTATCTCAAGCTGTGGTGTTTTTTTATTGAAATTTTCAGAGTTGGTCTTGTTCGGATGTAGATGATTTAACCAGCATTCTTTTACTCATTAACCCACAACTTCAATGGTACTTGCACCTGCACCGAGTGGATTGACCTGAATTTGTACAGGAATACGTTCGTGCATTTCTTGAATATGTGAAATCAGCACGACCTTACGTCCTTGGTTCTGTAACTGGTCGAGTGCATTCATCACCATATGTAAGGATGAGGCATCTAGCGTACCGAAGCCTTCATCAATAAACAGAGATTCAATTTTCATTGACCCTGAAGCCATATTGGCAATGGCCAAGGAAAGTGCGAGGGCAGTTAAGAATGATTCACCGCCTGAAAGTGAAGAGACCGAACGTAATTCTCCATCCATGTCATGGTCGATAATGCCGAGGCTGAGTGAATTTTCCAGGCGTTTTAAGGTATAGCGCTGTGACAATAGTCCGAGTTGTTGATTGGCATATTCCACTAAAATATCTAAATTATATTGCTGCGCCAATTCTCGGAAATCCTTGCCTTTGGCATCTCCAATCAGGCTGGAAATTTTGTTCCAACGGGTTTCTTCGACCTGGATTTTGGCAATTTGATCGGCAAATTGCTGCTGTTTATTTAGACTCTGTTGATGCACTTCAATTCTGACTTTTAAGGCATCACGCGTATTTTGCTGTTGTTCAAACTGTACTTGCAGCTGTTCCAGTTGCGTGTGTAGTGCTGACAGACTGAGTTCAGGTTGCTGTGTCTGATGCTGTTCGAGTTGCTCCTGTAAAACTTTCAAGCTCGATTGCGCTTCATATTGGGCTTGTTCGGCTTGTTGCAGTTTTGCTCGTAAGGCTTGCACTTGCTGGACAGGAATTTGATTCAGCTGAATGAGTAACTCAGGGTTAAAGTTTGGATGTTCATTTAACCAATTTTGGAGATCGTGTTGAACCTGAGCATGTTGTTGTTCAATTTGCTGAGTTTGGGTTTTTAATTGATCGAGTTGTTGGCGTTGCTGCTCAAACTGCTGATGTAGCGATGAAAAATGTACTTTGGTCTGTTGATGTTGATTTTGCAGTTCTAAGCGTGATTGATCGAATAGAGCCAGCCATTCATGTGGTTTAGTGACCTGTGTTTGGCACATGGCAAAAATTGCTTTCGCCGCCTGATTATTATTTTCACTGCCTTGCTGACGGAGTTGCTGATTTTGTAAGGTACTTTCTTCGATTTTAACTTTTAGCTGACTGATTTTCTCATCCAGTAGCGCGCGTTGCTGCGTTAGCTGTTGCTGCTGCGTCTGGATCTGTTGTAACTGGTTCAATTGCTGTAAGCGCGCAGTTAATTGCTGAATCAGCTGTTGCGAAGCCTCTATAGGTTGTTGTTCATTCAGCGTTGCCAAATGGGCTTCAAGATTAAAAAGATGTGTCACTTGATGATGCAGTTGTTGAAGTTGACTAAAAACATGTTCAAGACTTTGAATGTCGAGGTGGAGCTGATTCAGTTGTTTCAAGGCTTGGGTATAAGCTGTATTTTTCTGAATAAAACCGTGTTCCTGTTGCGCTAAATTCGTTAGTAACGTACTGACTTCTGAGCGAATCTCAGCATCTGGCTGCTCTAAATTTAGTACAAGTTCTGCATGGGAAACAGCTGCATTCAGTTCTATTTGAAGCTGTTGAATTTGCTGTTGAACTTGCTCCAATTGCAGTGTGAGCTGTTGTTGCGCAGCAAGTTGTTGGTTGAACTGTTGAAGATGCTGTTGCCATTGTTCAAAATGTTGCTTTTCGGACTGGAGGGCCTGTTGTTCTTGCTGCTGTTGTAATTTAAACAGCGCTTTCGATAAATCAGGATGCTCTAGCGCATAAGGGTGCGCCGTACTGCCACACACCACACAAGGTTGATCGGCAATCAGTGATTCACGTAGTTGTTCGATATTTTCTGCATGTAATAGCCGTTGCTGCTGCAGCATCTGTTGTAATTGTTCACGTTTTACTTGCGCTTGCTTAAATTGAATTTCGCTATTTGTAGTTCGCTGCTGAATGTTTTGAAAGGAAGCGGCTGCTTCTTGTTGCGTATGTTGAATTTGCTGTGCCGTATTTTTAAGTTGCAGCCATGCATCGAGTTTTTGTTGAATCAGTGCAAATTGCTTTTGTTTTTGCTGATTACTTGCAAGAAATTGATTTAATTCAGCCAGTTTTAGCTCAATTTTTTCGGCTGTACCAAATTGTGCGAAGAGCTCAGCTTGATGGTTTTGCAGTTGACTGAGTTGTTGTTGCGCTACGTCGACTTGTCCGATGCGTTGACTGAGCTGTGAATATTGCTGATTAAATTGAGTCAGCTGATGAATATGTGCATTTAAACCATCATCCAAGCTAGCAAATTGCTGACTATGGCTTAATTGCTGTTGAGTCTCTTGAATTTGAGCATCAAGTTGTTGAATCGCCTGTACCAACTGCTGCTGTTGTAAATGCAGCGGTGCGAGTTCCTGTTGTTGGTGTTCTAAAATATCGAGGCTGCGTTCAAACGCTGCTTTTATAAATTTACGTTGTTCCACACATTGGCGAACTTGGTTTAAGTTTTGGTGATGCTGCTGTTCAAAATTTTGCTGTGTGCTGAATTGTTCATCGATTTGTTGAAAACGCTGCGATTCAAGCTGATAGTTTTGTTCAACGGCTGCAAATTGCTGCTGCATACTTTGAACTTTTTGGTTGAATTGCAGCTGTTCTACTTGAAGTTTTTGCTGGGCAGCAACAGATGAACGAATCGTGGCAAATCGATCCAGTTGGAGCAGTTGTTCTTGTTCTGGTGCTAAGGCTAAAAGCTGTTGTTTGCACTGTTCAAGCAGTTGTTGCCGCTGCTGAATATCTCCATTTAGTTTACTTTGCTGCTCAAACCATTTTTGCTCTTGCTGGCAACGTTGCAGCAGCTGTGCAGTCTGTTTAAAGCTTTGTTGTGTCTGGTTGAAATCCGTGTGGAGCTGAGTAACTTCGTCTTCAGACAGCAGTTCTAAATGTCCAATGACATCTTCAAGTTTACGTCGTTGCTGGCTAATGTCTTCTTTTTTACGAAAGGCCAGTGCTCCAATTTTGGCAAAAATACTGGAGTTGGTGAGGTATTCCAATAATTCGGCACGGTCATCATCACGGGCTTGTAAAAAAGCCGTCACTTCGGACTGCGCCAATAAAACAGCGCGGGTAAACTGCGCAAAACTTAGCTGAGTAATGCGTTTAATAGCTTCATCAAAAGTGGTTGGGCGGTCAGCAATAATATTGCCATCAGTCAAACAACGTAAGGTTCGTGTGGCTTTTTGCAGTTTGCCGTGAATTTTATTGTGTGAACGTTTGACTTCCCAACGGGCAGAATAAATTTTCTGATCCTGTGCCATAAAGCTTAATTCAGCAAAGCCTTGCGTCGTCCCGCGACGTAAAATATTACTGGTAAAATTGGTCGAAATACTGGTCGTGCCATCATTGTCTAAAAGCTTGGCATCGCTATGTTTAAAACGTGGAATTTGGTTAAACAAAGCCAAGCACATGGCATCTAAAATCGTTGATTTTCCTGCACCTGTTTTACCGGTAATCGCAATGAGTCCAGCATTGACCAAGGGTTGTGCTTCAAAATCAATAAAGTGTTCGCCACCCAAAGACGCTAAATTTTTAATTCGAATGGATAAGATTTTCATTATTTGCTCTAAATTTGTTTCTTAGTGACGGTCTTCTGACGATTGTTGCTCTACTTCATGCACCAAGCTCATAAAGTCACGGAGTACTTGCTCATCGGCACTAAAACCTTGTTTGGCCCAAATTTGTTGAAATAATTTTTCAGGTGTCGGTGGTTCAAGACTGATCTGGCTTTCTGCACTTTGTTCGGTATCAGACTGTAAATATTTTCGTTGTATCCGTACTAAACGATAACGATTGGGCGCTAAAGCTTCTTCAAAGAGTTGACGTAAATTGGGCGGTGGTGGGGCATCGGTATGATATTCCACTTCAATATATTCACGTTGATTGATGTCTGAAATCTCACCTTCAGGCAAAGCTTTGAGTTTGCCAATGATTTCATGAATATCCCCTCTAATCCGATGTAAATGCACGGCGCGTGGGATTTTTAAGGCTTCATATTGGATATGATCTTGTGCATTTTCAGGATCAATGCTGACTTTTAGCACTTGATGCGGATAATGAATTTCACTAAAGGATAGCGGAATCGGTGAGCCACTATAGCGAATATGCTCTGAACCCACCTTTTGTGGTTTGTGTAAATGCCCCAAAGCCACATAATCAATCACATCGTCAAATAAAGCGGTCGAAAGGGCTTCTTCATTGCCAATAATAATCGAGCGTTCAGAATCCGAAACCTCGCCGCCTTGCATGTGTGCATGTGACATTAAAATCAGCGCTTGTTCCGATGTTTTTCGTGCTTTGGCTTCAGCAATCAGTTGTTGATGTAAATAGGCAATCGCACTGTGACTATTTTGCGTATGCTCGTTATAGGCACCGGTAATTTCTGCACTACGTAAAAATGGTAAGCTCAAACACCAAGCCACAATATTGTGTTCGGCATCATAAATTGGCAGTAATAAAGTGTCTAAATCAAGACTTTGATCTTCTTGCCATTTAATCACCCCAACCGCTTTGGCATTATATTTATCCAGTAACGGCTGGACTTGTTCAACTCGATAGCCTGAGTCATGGTTGCCGGCAATCATCAGGGTTTGCATATGCGGGGCACGTTCATGTGCATCTGCTAAAAATTGATAGAGCTGCTTTTGTGCTTTTGATGCAGGGTTAATGACATCAAAAATATCACCTGCAATCAGCAGGGCATTGGGCTGTTCAAGCTGAATTTGTGCCAATAACCATGATAAAAACTGTTCATGTTCATAGTCTCGTGCATGATTGTAGAAAAATTGCCCCAAGTGCCAATCAGAGGTATGTAGAAAACGAACAGCCATAACTTCCCCAAAAAATCAAATATCTTGATTGGGAGATAAAGTACCATAAAACTTATGACTTCAGTTTATGCGCCTATTTTTGAGGTCAAATTAATTCACCCAAATAGGTTTATATCCAATTTACAATTTCTTGAGGTTCATTGTTGAAGCTTAAGGTTTTATTGTGCCTGATCATCCACTGCGACAATCCCACAGGTGTTGTGGGCTGCATCTAAAAATAACATTGCTGAAGCAGTGAGTTGGCGGAGTTGAAGTAGGACGTGCCAATAAACCTCCACGCAGATTGGGTGTTTCAATTTGATAATAGGCAATCGGACGTCCTTTCACTTCGGTAAAGATCTAACCAAAAACCGCTTGGTAAAATGCAATTTCACGTACGGGATTGGAAGATTGAATTTCAAAATAACAGAGTTGACTCATGAGACTTATTCTTTGTTTTTATAAGAATTCGAGAATTAATTGCTACTTTAGGATAGCCGCCTGTCTAATAGATTAAAAAATACCAAGAACTAGGGATATTGTTTTTCATTAGTTTTCTATATATAGGAGCTTAAATATAATTTTGGGTCGATTTGATCAATTTAAGGGGAAGGGGGAAGAACGTTTATGCCAAATAATCCATTTGATGAAGAAAAGCTGGCGAGTAGCAGGGTGTATCAAACTTTACTCGAATCCACCTTGGCGATTCCGTGGTGTATTGATTGGGAGACGAAAACTTTTAGCTATATTGGTCCGCAAATTGAAAAATTATTGGGCTGGAAACAAAATAGCTGGAAAACAGTCGAAGATTGGGCCACGCGTATGCACGAAGAAGATCGTGATTATGTGCTGAACTTCTGTGTATCACAGTCATTGGCAGGGATCGATCATGAAGCAGATTATCGTGCATTAAAGCAAGATGGCAGCTTTACGTGGATTCGTGATGTCGTGCATGTAGTACGCAAACCGAATGGTAATGTGGACTGTTTGGTCGGCTTCATGTTTGATATTTCTGAACGCAAAAAACAAGAAGAACATCTACAGACCTTACAGCGTCAACTCGAAGAATATTCCTATAAAGATGGCTTGACGGGGATTGCCAACCGTCGTTTATTTGATGAATTTTTTCAACGTGAATGGCTGAATGCGATACGTGTGCAAAAGCCACTCAGCTTAATTCTGCTCGATCTCGACTATTTCAAACAATATAACGATTTAAATGGTCATGTCATTGGGGATACCTGTTTAAGGCAAATTGCCAAAAGCTTGGAATCTTGTTGTACACGTCCACGTGATTTGGTGGCACGTTATGGTGGAGAGGAGTTTGCTTGGATTCTGCCTGAAACCAATGAGGCGGCAGCTGTGCTTATGGCAGAGAAAATTATGGCAGTTGTGAAAGATGCACGTTTGCCGCATAAGGCTTCTGCTGTATCGGATTTGGTGACACTGAGTATGGGGATTAAAACCATTACACCGACCGAATTTGACAGTCGAATGCAGTTTTTGGATGATGTTGATAAAAACTTATATCAGGCAAAATATCTGGGACGCAATCGTTATTACGCAGCTTAAGGGTAGAATACCCAACCGTATAACGTCACTTTTTAAAGTGTGAATGTATTTAAGTGTAAATGTAGGTTTGGAAAATAGTTGGTATATTTATCGGCTATTTTTTGCATCGAAGTAAAGTCGTAAAATAAAGATTGCCACAAAATAAAAGACCGACGATTCGAGTGATGATGAAATCGTCGGTCAAAAAATCTATTTTGAACTGAAGTAATGGCTGCTGTACATGACTCAAGTTCAAAATGAAGCTTATTGCTTTTAAGTAAAAGGTCACCGAAACATTGTGGATGCCGTCCAAATCATCGGTTGCTACAGACCTTGTACCCTATATAACGCAGCCGTTTACACATTGGTTGACAATAAAATGAAAAAAAATGCATTTTTTTTTATACTAAGGACAAATTTATTTTTTGGTCATCATTATGGTGTCTTTAACTCGTTATTTTTTAATGTTTTTCATCATCTGTTTGGTGATGACCTGTATTTGTGGTGTGGTCGCGGCTTTATTACCTCAAGGTTTAGGTGGCGTTTTAACGATCGTTCCTTATCTAGTGGCGATGATTGTGGTGCTTTTTCGCTTTTTAAAGAACATGCGTCGCGCACCGACACAGGCAGAACGTAAAAAAATAACTCTAGGCTTTACTTTGATTTTTTGGCTGTATAACTTTACTTTCTTACTAATCGGTATCGCAATTTTTGCACGCCATGATCCTGAAATTTGGCAAAATCTTCTGCTCTATATCCAGCATCCACAATTTATCAGTATCATGATTATTATGCTGATGTTAATGGCTATTCCTTTGTATTTATTGACCTATTGGTTTTTTGGGCCGCAAGCAAAACGCATGGCGATCAAAATGTTTGGTGAATGAAACTTGATCGATGCATCATCTTGTTCTATAGATAAAGCTAGACTTAACTAAGAAGAAGAGATTATGCATCAGCCTACAGTATTGCTGACAGGTGGCAGTGGTTTTATTGGTTCGCATTTAATTAAAGCGCTTTTGGCGCAAGATTATAAAGTTATAGGACTCACCCGTCAGGCCGGACGGGTATCCAAATCACCACATCTAACCTGGGTACAACAGTTAGAACAAATTCCACATGATCGGATTGATTATGTAATTAATCTGGCCGGTGAAAGCATTGGGCAGGGACGTTGGACAGCAACGCGTAAGCAGCAGTTGATTAACAGTCGGGTCAAAACCACGCAAGACCTATATCAATATTTACGTAAGCGAAAAATTTTCCCCAAATGTATTATTTCTGGCTCTGCCGTGGGCTATTACGGGATAGATGTATACGAGCAATGGCAGCATATCTGTGATGAACAAGCCGCGCCACAATCGATTTTTATGTCCGAACTGTGTCAACGCTGGGAACAGGTGACTCAGTTATTTCCTGAACAAAATACCCGAATTATTCGACTGGGTGTGGTGCTGGCTGCTAGTGGTGGTATTTTGCCGCAAATGTTAAGGCCAATTCGATTCAATTTGGTCAATAAAATTGGTCAGGGACGACAGCCTTTTGTGTGGATTCATGTGCAGGATGTGATTCGTGTCATATTATTTTTGATGAAACAGGCAGATCAACAACAGCAATCTGAGGGAATCCAGCCAGCCCAAACGAAAGTTTATAATGCAGTTGCACCTGAGCGAACCACGCAAGCACAGTTTGCCTTGATTGCGGCACGTCAGTTGCAGAAAAAACCGTTATTCAATGTGCCGGGCATTTTCTTTCAACTCTTGCTCGGTGAGCAGTCGCAATTGATTTTGAATGGGCAATTTGTCAAGCCCGCAGCCTTATTGGCTCAAGGCTTTGAGTTTAAATTTCCGACTTTAACAGAAGCATTAAAAGATCTATTGCCCTAATCTTTTATTGAAGCGGTGTGGGGGATTATTCAACAGGTGCATAAGCGTCTTGATATAAACGTTCAGGACTATAGTCGGCAGCGTTAAAGGACAGCGTTTCGCCCGTCATTAATTCTGCCAAAAGTTGTGCCGATGCAGGCCCCATACACAAACCATTTCTAAAATGCCCAAAGTTTGCCCATAGGTTGTCAATATTGGGCATTTGACCGATATAAGGTACACCATGAGGTGAAGAAGGACGTAAGCCCGCCCAAGATTTCACGATAGGAAACTCAGTCAGTTCTGGCACCATTTCCAAACAGGATGCTTTGATGTGTGCAAGCGTTTCAGCCGTGGTTTGGGTGTCGAAACCGCACTGTTGCATGCTGGAACCGCAGACAATATGACCATCTTGGCGTGGGATCAGGTACATGACTTTGTTCATGCACATGGTCGGCAGCCAGTCTTTTGGGGTTTTAAACAGCAACATTTGCCCTTGCACTGGTGCTACTGGGATTTCAATTTCTAGCTGTCCGCTCCACTGCGCTGACCATGCACCTGTCGCCAAAACAAATTGATCGGCTGTATGGTGTTGACCATTTGCAGTGGCAATTGAGCTTAAACGATCCTGCTGAATATTTAGCTGCGTCACCGGGCTGTGCTCATAGATCTTTACTTGAGGGTGTTGCTGTAAATAAGCTTTGAGGGATTGTAGTAGACGCGGATTACGTATATTGGCTAGTTGAGGAAAATAGATTGCTTGTTGAAATTGCGGTGAAATCAGGGAGTTAACTTGTTCAATCTGCTCGTGTTGTAAATAGTGGGCTTGCTGCATCGGGTCTTGATGCAAGCGTGCATAGTCGAGCCCAATTTCAAAATCATCTTCATCAAAAATCAGCATGCCGGTTTCATGGATTTCAAAATCAATGCCTGTCATGGGCTGTAATTTTTCATTCCATTTGAGATAACCTTGTTTGCCATAGCGAGCGAGGGCATTGACTTCATGCGGATAACGCCACGGGTACATGGGAGATAAAATGCCGCCACCGGCCCAAGACGCTGCTGAACCTGTGTGTTGTTTGTCGAAAATAGACACCGAACAGCCTCGTTCGACCAGCTCCAATGCTGAAAGTAAGCCGCTGACACCCGCCCCAATAATGGCAATATGCATTTCAGAGATACCAAATTTTTTGAGAAATTAATTTGTAGCTGAATCTACATAACTCAGCTATTTTCTATGAATTTGAATTTTTTAAACCGAGATGGATGACTCGGAGATAAAAAAGCCTTCCAGTATGAGGTGCATAACAGGAAGGCTTCCAATTCAATTTATTTCATACCTTTGAGTTGCAGTGCGGCTTCTTCGGCAAAGTAGGTCCAAATACCATCAGCACCTGCACGGCGGCAGCTCATTAACGATTCAATAATCACACTGTCAGATAGCCAGCCATTTTGAATCGCACCTGCAAGCATCGCGTATTCACCACTGACTTGGTAGACAAATGTTGGAATACCAAAATTGTCTTTGACTTCACGTACGATGTCTAAATACGGCATTCCCGGTTTGACAATCACCATGTCTGCACCTTCTTGAATATCCAGTGCAATTTCATGTAAGGCTTCGGCACGGTTACCGATATCCATTTGGTAATTGTATTTATTGCCGCCTTTTAAGTTGCTTGAAGAACCGACTGCGTCACGGAATGGGCCGTAGAAACTTGAAGCATATTTCGCGGAATACGCCATGATGTTGGTATAGATGTGACCATTGGCCTCTAAAGCCTGACGAATCGCACCAATACGACCATCCATCATGTCACTTGGTGCAACCACATCTACACCAGCTTCGGCATGGCTGAGTGCTTGTTTAATGAGGCATTCAACAGTTTCTTCATTCAGCACATAACCCGTTTCATCAATAATGCCGTCTTGACCATGCGTGGTATAAGGGTCAAGTGCGCCATCACTGATTAAAACCATTTCAGGTAATTCTTTTTTCAGTAAGCGAATTGTGGTTTGAACCAGGCCGTCGTCACGCCAAGCCGCTTCAGCGGTTAAGCTTTTGTCTTCCTGTGGGGTGACTGGAAATAAGGCCAGTTTAGATACCCCTAATTCGAGTAGGCGTTCAGCTTTCTTTACTAATAGATCGGCAGATAAACGTTGTACATTCGGCATGCTCGGAATGTCTTGCGTTTGGTTCTGGCCTGGTAAAACAAATACTGGATAAATGAGATGATCAGTCGTCAGTTGAGTTTCGCGTACCATAGCGCGGAGCTGGTCATTTTTACGGATGCGGCGCATGCGAGTGGCAGGAAAAGCGGGACGATTGAACGTATAGGTCATAACAATCTCATTGATCAGTATTAAACTTCAACTATTGTAGACGCATAATTGACGTTTGGGCACCCAGATTCATTTTTTTATTCAATGATGGTAATTCGAGTAGGCTATGACACATGTAACAAAGAGTTGGACAGGAAATCTTGATTTAAACTCGAATATAGACCTTGGCATTTTATTAGACAACATTACACAGGCATTTAATTCATCTCCTTTTTATCAACATAATGGCATGCGCATGGTCGTGGCGGAGGGCGGTCAAATTGAAGCCCATGTGGATATGGCCAGTAATTTAATTGGTAATGTTGCATTTCAGATTTTACATGGTGGTGTTGCTGCAACACTGCTTGACAGTATTGGTGGTATTGCAGCGATGGCCGAACTGTATAAAAAAACCACTGCTGAAGATTTGGCTGAAACCAGTAAAAAAGTTTCTCGTCTTGCAACCGTAGATATGCGTGTTGATTATTTAGCACCGGGTCGTGGTCAACATTTTGTTGCTCGTGCAGAAACCCTGCGTTTAGGGCGTAAAGGTTGCACCATGCGGATGACGATGGTCAATGATGAAGGTAAGGCGATTGCCACGGCTATTGCATCGTATGCGTATTAAGTTTGATTTAAGTTAAATTGATGATAATCATCGATCAAATAGCCAGATAAGTGGGCAGCAAGGTAGGAGTTTATCCTGCTGTCCATAGAAAAACTGAAGAGTTACATTCTTTCTTCTCAAAAGATGATTTTTTAGCTTTAAAATGTCGGAAATTTAAAGTAGATCGACTTTCTCATTGACAGCATATTCTGACAGAAATGTCGCAAGGACTTTAACAGTCCACAATGCCATGACCAAGTCTGCTAGATTTAAGATAAATCTATGACAGATATCCCAAGTATGTTGTCAGAAACACCGTAACCAGAATAACCTACCGATCAAGAGCTGAAAGGACGCCGTAAAGCCGTAAAAAAGCCTTGAGCATCGTGGCTTTATGTATTGTGATTGGCTTAGTGAAGTATTTCATTTGCTTGATCTTTCTGAATCATTCCGTCAGTACAGATAATGCCTACGTTGGGGGCAGAATACAGAGATTAAGTTCTGATGCTGCGCTTGGCTATATTTCAAGTTTAGTCGATAAAGAAGCACTGATGCTTTCAGCCAATCATGTATTTTTAGTCTGGGCAGGTGTGTTTATATTTACTGCGATGATGATTTGGTTAGTAGACCTGTACATTCACAACAAAACTTTCAATCGATCCGAATAAAAAACCGCTTTAACTAAACTGTCCAAGATTTGGGGTTTAGTTCATAACAAGCGGTTTTTTATGGTTTAAATGAGCATGCATTAAAGGTTAGATCGTGCACGTTTAAGTGCGGACTGCCATTGTGCCAAATGATATTCACGTTGATCGGTATTCATGTTTGGTTCAAAAGCACGTTCAAGCTGCCAAGACTGTGCAATTTCATCCAGATTGGAAAATACTCCTGCTTTTAAACCTGCCATCGCAGCTGCACCCCAAGCAGTGGACTCCAAAAGTTTTGGACGTAGCACCGGAACATTGAGAATATCGGCCTGAAATTGCATCAGCATATCATTGCTGCTGGCACCTCCGTCTACACGGAGTTCTTTAAGAGGATTGGATAAATCGGATTGCATCGCGCTTAAGACATCAGATACTTGAAAGGCAATCGATTCTAAAGCAGCACGTGCAATATGGGCTTTGTTGGTACCGCGTGACATGCCACAGAGCAGCGCGCGTGCTTCGCTATCCCAATGTGGCGCACCTAGACCGGTAAAAGCAGGGACTAAGACCACGCCATCGGTATGTTCAACTTTGCGCGCCAGAGTTTCTACCTCACTACTTTTTTGAATAATACCTAAACCATCGCGTAGCCATTGCACAATCGCACCGGCCATAAAAACGCTACCTTCAAGCGCATAATGGGTTTGGTTTTGGGCCTGCCATGCAAGGGTGGAGAGTAGCTTATTGTGACTGTATTGCACCTCTGTTCCAGTATTGAACAGCATAAAACAGCCTGTCCCATAGGTATTTTTTGCTGTACCAACTTCAAAGCAGGATTGACCAAAAAGGGCGGATTGTTGATCACCTAAAATACCGGTAATGGGAATGTCGGCACCAAGTAGGCCTGTGGCGGTATTGGCAATGTATTGATCTGAGGAAATGATTTTCGGGAGAATCGAATGTGGAATATTAAACAATTCAAGGAGCTCTTCATCCCAAGCCTGATGCTGTAAATTCATCAGCATGGTACGTGATGCATTACTGGCTTCAATCACATGTTCAGCACCTTGGGTTAAGTTCCACACCAACCAACTATCAATGGTGCCAAAAGCCACATGGCCCTGTGCTGCAAGTTCACGTAAGCCTTGCACATGCTCCAGTAGCCAAACTAATTTTCCAGCACTAAAATAGGGGTCTATACGCAGACCTGTTTTTGTGTGAATGGTGTCATTGAGATTTTGTTGCGTTAGTTGGTTGCACCATTCGGTTGCACGGCGGTCTTGCCATACAATGGCAGGGGCAAGAGGTTGACCATTGCGCTTGTCCCAAACCACAGTGGTTTCCCGCTGGTTGGTTAAGCCGATGGCTTTAATGTCTTTGGCAAGAATACGAGCCGAGGCAAGTGCTTGTTGCACGACGGCAATTTGGGTACTCCAAATTTCCTGTGCATCTTGCTCAACCCAACCTGAATGTGGAGTTTGAATGTGGGTTTCGCGTTGAGCTGTTGCCTGAACTTGTCCATGTTCATTAAAAATAATCGCACGACTTGATGTTGTACCTTGATCGAGTGCCAATAAATAGCTCATATATTTTTCTTTTGCGACCTTGAAATACAAAATATTAGCGCAATTATGTAATTAAGCGCATTCAAAAGTGTAATTGTGCAGAAAATACATCGTATTCATGAACAATTATGCTATGATGACGCATACTTTGGGGGTGTTTCTGGCTTCGACGCTGGTGATGAAACTCATAGATGCATGTCGAGAGCGCATTTTCTCTCGTA
>NZ_JBLZXR010000066.1:0-41544 GCF_050285345.1 Acinetobacter sp. | reverse complement strand
AATTGAAGAATTGCTGCCGCACTGCTGGAAACCTAAATCGAATTAAAAAATAGGTATGGGATTCAGCGGACGCTTACAATCCGACTCCTCACGATTGGCGTACGGATTATAATAACCGCCCTTACTATGGTGAGATTCAACGCGAACTTCCTGATGTAGATTATGACCGCGATCTTCGTTCTGCTTATGAGCTAGGTCAACACGCTCGAAGTGAATATGGCGATAATGCACGCTTTGAAGATTCAGAGAGTGATTTGAAAGTAAAATGGGAAGATCTAAAAGCTGAGTCTCGTTTAAAATGGGAGCAAGCTAAACATGCCATTAAAGATGCATGGGATAGAATATAATTTTTTCTATTCTTAACTCTTCATAGCATTTAACTTAAAAGACATTATAAAAATTATAAAGAGTTAAAGAATGGACTTGATAAGAATTCTACTGCATGACACCACGCTTAACTTTGTTGTCGAAATTATCTTTCGATGCATCGTTATGTATATCCTTATTATCTTGGTTTTAAGATTTTCAGGAAAGCGTGGTGTCAGGCAGCTTTCCATTTTTGAAATCGCCATTATTCTTAGTCTTGGCTCTGCAGCTGGCGATCCCATGTTTAATGATGATATTCCTATCATTCATGACTTAGTTGTTTTTGCAGTCATATTAATCCTTTATCGTTTAACAACATATCTCATGATGAAATCTGACGCCATCGAAACTGTACTTGAAGGTAGGCCAATGTATATTGTTAAAGAGGGTCTGCTCATCATTGAAGATATTAAACAAGAAAAATATTCATATGATGAGTTTTTTCTGAAATATGCCAAAATAAAGTTGAACATTTAGGGCAAGTTAAATTAGCACTATTAGAAACTGATGGCTGCCTAAGTGTGATCCTTTATAGCAAAGAAAATATTAAATGGGGATTGCCTTTATTCCCTGATGACTATCAACAAGCAGTAGAACACATTATCGATCATCATTATTCATGTATGTTATGTGGTAATACTCAAAAAATTAAATATTTAACTCAAACGTGTCCACGTTGCCAATCTCATCATTGAGCTAAATCTAAATTTAGTTGTGAACAATAAAATCAGAAAAAAATTAAAAGATAATATTAAATCCTTGAATAGTCATTTCTAAATAATACAATGTAATGAAACTATACAGTGTCGTAAGCTTTCACAGTTTAATTTAACCTCTTTTATTTCAAATGCAGATATAACAAGTAATTTAATATAAGGTAATTATTCAATCACATTTAAATAGGAAGTATCCGATGACTGCTATTAATGTTGAAAATATTAAGAGCCATGCCGAAGTAATTGCTTCATGCGGTACCAAAGTGGGTGAAGTTGACCACATGCAAGGTAGTGACCAAATTAAATTAACCAAACACGGCGATGGTCACCATCATCTAATTCCAGTTTCATGGGTGGGTGAAATTACCGACAATAAAATTATACTCACCAAAGATTCTCAGGAAGTCAAAGATACTTGGGTACAACTTTAACATCACTAAAGGCTTGTATTGAAAACCCTCTTGATTAGAGGGTTTTCCTTAATTTTTTAGAATCTGCGATGATTAAAAAGGTATATAACATGGACTCATTAAACTTTTCAAAATGTGCTGAAATATGTATTCAGTGTTCGCTAGCCTGTACTACGTGTGCCTCTCAATGCTTAAATGAAGAACATCTACAAATGATGCGTGAATGTATTCAAAAATGCCTAGAGTGTGCTGATATATGTCACTTGTGCGCTAAAGCTGAACAAAGAAATTCACCATTCTCCAAGGAAATATGCAATGTGTGTGCTTTAGTATGCGAAGCATGTGCAGAAGAATGTGAAAAACACGATCATAAGCATTGTCAGGAATGTGCAGAGATTTGCCGTAAGTGCGCAAATGAATGTCGTAAAATGTCTTAATAAATTTAACTCAACTTCAATTTTTTGATACGCATTTTTAGATCTCGCCTCTTTTTCTTGGCTTTGGTAGTTTCATGTTGTCGCATATTTGTCGCAGAAGGCTTGTAAATATTGCCATTTTTCCAACTATACCAAATATAAAACATGAAAAATCGGCAAAAAAAATGGCCTATAAGTAATTAATTTACTTATAGGCCATTAATAAATCTTGGTAGGTTTAACCAATACCTAACTATTTTATAAGATATTGATTTATAAATATAATTTTAATGCACAAAATAGCAATGTACATATCAGTGTACAAATAACTTTTTCCTGCATGGTTTTCAATGACTAAAATCAAGGAAAAAAACACAATCAAAGGCCGCTTTCTTATATCTTTTTTACTGTTCGGAAAGGTCGGAGTTCATAAGTTTTTCTTATATAATCCCCATTAAAAAATCCCTCACTCATTATAAGCAAGGGATTCTCAAGGATTCGATTATTGTAATGGCTGCTACTATAATCTACACGACCATTATATAACCAATTCACATAAAAGAGAATCTATAACAATCCCTCTAATCTTACTTGTCCAGCTTTAAAATTAACTGCATTTAATCCATATCGCAAAGCATCGGCTGCATGGTCTGGGCCAGTAGAATCCATATCTTCAACTCTCCTCTGATCCCTTTCTAATATCGGTAAAGTTTCCCACAAGTATTTGCATCGGGTAGAAATATACAATCCGGCTTTATCAGGCTTTCCAGCATTGGCTAGTAGCTTCTTGAGTCTTTGCCATCCACTGATTCGATCCGCTTTCTTAGCTGGGTTAAATGTCACGCCATCAGCTCTAAACTCATCAGCAATAGAAGCAGAAGCATGACCTCGCACATGAGCAAAGCAAGCATCGTCCGCCACGCCTTGAGCTTTAATATCCCAATACTGGCACATCTTCTTAATTTCCTCGGCTAACACTGGCACAGTCCAGCCTAAACCTAGATTTAAATTGCCTGCCTTGTTTGTAACCAGCTCATCCACCACCACAATTGAACCTCTAGGATAGTAATAGCCATCAGGCGCAATTGATCCATCAGATTCACACATAACCAAAGTTGCAGAAGGTGCGGAGCTGCCGAAGTCATGAGCTAACCAAGTTCGCCATGTTTCAGGAATCATATTCCAGCTCTCTACTCGGTTTCTCTTTTCCTCCAGTACCGAAGCGAAATAAGCACCACGATTAACCGCCCAATCTCCATCAGTCCAAGCCTTTAATAACTCTGGATCGTCTGGGCATGAACTTTTGAGCTGCTGAAGATATTGCTCCTGATCAATGCAAGTATTATCTGTAAAGGTACTTGGTGCATAAATCCACTGACGTTGTGATTTTTCCTCGAAGAAAGGTAGCCAGGGAGTATTACCATTAAATACATATCTTTTTGCTAACCAGTGATGACCTACTCCACCTGGGTTGGCTGCAATCATCATCCGGATTGGAATATCTCTCGATCCTCGAAGGTTTGACCTCATCATGTCCAATAAGCCCGGATCGGAATATTGTCCAGCTTCATCGACAATGAGTAGGTTAAAAGATCGGCCTTGATACTTGGAATAATCTGCATAGGTTTCCAACTGTCCCAGCTCTAAATAAGCACCATTTGGGAATCTCCAGACATGCTCCCCTTGATTGTATTTTGCTGCTGTGCCGTAAATCATCCCGAAGATTTCACGGCAATTTAGCTCAAAGTCTGCCAGTCCTTTATAAGTTTTTCGCAAGAATAAAATACGTGCCTTTTCTTTATAAATCTCGATATGCCGTAAACAAGCCAATACGATGCCGTAACTCTTGCCGCCACCACGACCACCACCTAAAAAAATATCGTAGTTTTCAGGGATAGACATCAGCTTTTCTTGAAATGGATTTAACTCGATCTTTTGCTTATTCATTGCCGCCCCCAATCAAGGTTCTATTACTGCCAATTGTTCTTAGATAATCATCGGCATTTTGAGCCGGAGCTGGAAGCTGGAAAGTAATTGCAACTTTGTTTGATGTGTCGGATTGGTCGCCTTCACGGTAGCCATGACGAGCTTTTAATAAGAAGATAGCCGCTGTGACGTTTCCCTGCTCCGTAGCGGCCTTATAGAGTGCATTGTGTAGCTCTTTATGCTCTTTATCCTTTCCAAGCTGTAAGGCTTCCTCAAGCTCTGGATATTGCTCTAACCAAACTAAAAACAAGTCATAACCAATGCCCAAGCCTTTCGCTATGTTGCGTCTGGAATAGCCTTCACTCGCCATCTGCTCAATGATTTGAGCCGCATTAGGTTTTGGTTTTTTTCGGGTTCCTGTAGATACTGCCATTTTCTTAATCCTCCAATAATTGAAATAAGAAGGGATGCCGAAGCACCCCTGTTTTTCTTACTTAGTGACTAAGAAGGCAAGCTGTACGCTTTTCCGGTCTGCTGCAATTCGTGACCAGTGAGAAGCATCTGCTAGCTCTGCAATTGTTGGGGATTCACCTGTTAAGGTTCCCTCATTCCAAGTGAAGCCGCTTGGATGAATTGCCATATTTACACGACTATGGAGGATTTGCACACCAGCACCACGACCAGCACTAGGCTTGTTCTCGATCTCTGTCCCAGCCGATTCTGTCGGCTCTGAAATACCGTAGCCAAAAGCACCTTGTCCAAAAAGCACCGTTGTATAGTTGCCTGTTGCATCTTTTGCAAGGCCATCATCTACCAGCACAGATAAACCTCGGAAGGTTTGTATAGTCTGCCCTTGAGAATCTGCTACCGTCTGGATCAAGTCATTCTTTAATGCTTGCAAGTAAATATCACTGTGCATTGCAATTGCTACAATATCCTCCAGACTGTCGCCTAGAGTTCCGATTGCGTCAATAACTGACGATGCGGTGAATTGAGAAGCGGATCCGGTTTCTGCCGAAATATCTACAACCATATCACTATCATTATTTGCGATATTTGAGGCCTTGATACCATTCAGGGATGCAATTAAACGCTTCTGTGCCTGTCGTCCCCAGTAGGCGGCTGCACGATCTTTGATTCGAGTAATTGCACTATCCCCAGCAAGTTCGCTTGCAAGGTTCGCAGCACTCCACGAGTTATGAAGGAATGATTTTCTTACCAATTGTTTAGCTGCATTTAGCTTGTTTGGTACTGCAAAATCATCAGGGTCGTCATTTGTAGTATTGGCTTCGTCATCCCCTAGATCACGCCAGAATGGAGTGTTAAAACTATGTGCGCCTGCTTTGAGCTGGCTATTCATAACTTCATTGGGAACAATTAAACCGCTTTCAAATAATCGGGTTTTTGTAACTGCATTTTCTATGATGTACTGAGTAAAAACTGCGGGTTCAATTACATCAGTTAAACGAGTTGTCGACATTTTTGATTTTCCTGTCAATTAAAAGATTTTTAACTGATCAGAAAGTCACAGACTTTTAGATGTGAGCCACAAGCTCAAGGGGGAAGCGTAAACACTTGGCACGGCCTTATGATTACGCTTTGAATTATAACACTATCTTAACGGATGCCAAACTTTCTAATTGCTGGGGCAGCTTCTTCTGGTTTTTTGCTTTCGCAAACTCTGCCGCTACCCAATGCACCTGTCCCCTGAGGTTTTGGAAAGAAGTGGTTAAACTGATCCATCATTTTCATTTTGAGCTGCTGGCAATCTATTGCATCGAATGGCGACATGATAACGTCACTTTCTCCAGCATCCTTTTTGGCTCTCAGAAGTGGTGAGCCATCGGCATTGGTGAAGATCGGGTTATCATTTTCATCTAATCCAAACTTGATGCCTAAGCTACTCTCTAACTCCATAAAGAAATATTTTTCATGCTCTGCCAATGCACCCGATTCAGAAAAGAAATTATTTTTCGCCTTTGCTGTCTTGATGGTGATTAGCTCGTTTTTCATATTTGCAAGCTGCTCATCTTTTGCCTGATTATCAGACTTCACAGATTTAAGTGCTTTGACCTCTCCTAGAAGCTCCTGATTTTTCTCCAGTAGCTTTAACTTTTCCTCTTTAAGCTGCTGCACTTCTGCTTTCAATGTTTCAAGTTCGGTTTGGTTTGTCATTTTTAATGCTCCTGAATGGTTATAGAAGTTGTAAAGAATCGGCTTTAATCTCGGTGACTTCCCGATCTTGGCCGCTTTGGTCTTTCCATTTACGTGTTCGCAAGCTGCCCTCAATGTAAACCTTGCTGCCTTTCTTGAGGTACTTACTGGCAATCTCGGCTAAACGGTTGTTAGTGGTTATTCTGTGCCACTCAGTCGCTTCTTTACGCTCGCCTGTGGTCTTGTCTTTCCAAAACTCAGTAGTTGCAACGCTGAATGTCGTAATGCTGCCACCGTTGGGAAATTGTTTAGTTTCAGGGTCACGGCCTAATACACCCATCACAGTTACTTTGTTTACGTTTGGCATTGCTCAATTCTCAATTTATATATTTTTCTTCAAAAGTCTGACTAAATGACTAAATAGCCCTGTAACTATTGATATATAAGGCTCTCTGTTTAGCAGTCACCTAAAACCGCTATGACTAAATGACTAAACAAAAAATTAAATGATTAATTCCACTTAGTCACTTAGTCACTTAGTCAAACCATGACTGCTAAATGAAAGCCCTTTAGCTGTAAGGCTTTCAGGCTCATTTAGTCACTTAGTCACTATTTTACTAAACAAGGGTGAATTACAACGTATCTTGTCCGCCCTATGGATTCGATCTTGATATGACTTGAATCAATCAACTGCTCTACAACCATCTCCAAAAGGTTTTTATTCTTTTGCATTGGTCTAGGGCATGAGGTTTGAACATTTGAATACGCTATACGGTCGGTCTTTTGTTCATTGCACTTTTTGGCAATCCATTTAATGAGGCGTTCCGCTTCCGTTTCGGTTTTAACCTCAATATCTGCATACATTGCCCATTCATTCAAAGAATGCTTAACGACCTCACAAGCTCCCTTTAGGGTTTTGGCATCAATCCACTGCAAGCCCTCAAAATAAGCAAATACAGTAGCTAAACGGCGCGCTAATTGACTGGCACGACTGGCGAATGCTTGTAAGTACTCGTAGCGTTTCCCTTTGCCCTGTAATTCTTCAAACATATTGTAGAACGCTGCATCTATTTCCTTTGCTTCTTCATTCATAGGCAGAACATAACGCCCATTATGTAACTCATGCTCGGCTTTCACTTGAGGGCAGTAATCAAGTAGATATTCGCATCGTGTCCAGTAGGCTATAAGCCTATGGTCTGTGCTTGCGTTTTTATTTCGATAGATTGCATCTTGTAGGCGTGTGCCTGCTAGGTTTTCGGGAATGGTTAGAATAAATCTAGGTAAAAAACCTTGTCCCCTTAGCACTGGGTCTTTCAATGCTTCTGCTAGAACTTCGTGCTGCCCCTGCAAATTAAACGTCAATCGAACGTCATAAGCTCGTCCACTGCCGTTTAAATTAGACTTGGATCGGGTGCGTTCCACAAAACCATCATCAAATAACTTTGCATAGCCTCCTAGTGCTTGGTTACGTGTGTCGGCTTTCATGCTATGACCGCCGAAAAATTGCCCTGCTTCATCACTGGCAATGGACGCATTATTTAAAACGCCGTCAATAAAAAGCCCTGCAATAGATTCTAAGGTGATGTCACTGTATAGGGTGCTAGGGTCGTTTGGTGGTGGATTCTCTGCACAATATGCCTCACGGTCTTTTTTAGGTAATCCAGCCTGTGCGCTTTTCCATTGCTCCAGCTCTTGTCTGTATGCCTCGTACTGCTTACGCTCGTGCTTAATAATGGCCTGGTCTGCCAGGTTTCGGCTTGTACTCTTACGGCTGCCACTTTGCCCCTCTGTAAGCAAAAATAAGCTGCATGGCTCTCCCTGTGCATTAAATGGATGGGGTGCATTTACTTTAGCTTGGGCAATATGCGACATAGCACCAATAACACATTGGGCAGTCATAGCAATTGGTGATTGCACATGCTCAGAAATGGCCTTTACTGCCTCCTGTGCCAGTGGTGGCAGTGCATGGATCGGATAAGGATTTAAAACGGTTTCTGATTGAGATAACGGCAATAACTCGCCCCAATCGGTAGGCTTACTTAATAGCTCAATAGCTTCCTCAATAAACGCCAGTACCTCACTTACACTTTCATGCTGGCTTAATTCGATCTGAAATTCATTTACACCAATTTTTAAATACTGGCATAGCAGTCTAACTGCCGTGTTTTGCTCCAATGCTTTAAATGGCTCAAGGTGCATGTGTTCAATTCTGACAGGCAAATAAAGCTGCTTATAGCCTGCCTGTGATAGCTGATTAATAACGAACTGTATTTGTTCAAAATCATACGGCTTGAGTTCTGTTTTATGGCTGCTGCATAGGGTAGGCAGTAGTACCAATACAACGGCATAACCTGTTTGAGCAATCTTAAAGAATGCCTCCAGTCCATAAGTAATGATTACTGGCTTGGCATGGTCAAAATCACCATACCTTGCAAAACCTTTAGCCAGTCCATCAGGAATGACAGCTACACGCTTCCCATCTTGCATGACAGCACATTGAACAAGCTCAAGATACCCATCATAAATAGGCATAATCAAAGGCTGTGCATAGGTAACGCCGTTTATATCCACATTGCCATCATCAACACAGATTGGCTGCTCAGGACTGCCAAAACGCTGTATTAATGGATGTGATGAATAAGCATCATTAAACGATACAAGCTGGGTGCATTCGTTTAAAATGGCATCGGGTGTTATTAGTTCTTTGGGGTGGTCATAATCAAGCATTGTGGCTACCCCCTTTCATCACATAATCCACCGCAGTTTCTAGCAATTCATTTAATGTGCTACAAGCTAGGGTTAATCCATTTATAGCTGCTGCTGTATGGCCTTTTGCTAGGTTTAAATGCGCCAGTTCTTCAAGCGTGTATAAAATGCCAGTAGCAAGGCTAACAATCATTGAGATGTCTAGTATTGTTTTTGCGCTCGCACTTTCAATATCTTCTAAAGCAGCACTTGCCAGCGTTTCGCATACTTTAAGTATCGCCTTTGCTTTGGCATCGGATATATCGTGCTGGTCATAGCTCACATATAAGCGAAGCAATGTGCCTTCTAGTGATTCAATAATCACTTGGGAATTTTCTAAAAAGTTTTGAGCTGATTTATTGATTTGATTAGGCATGAGAATGCGCTCCTGAGTTTGTAGGAGCTTTGCCAATTACGACCAAGTAATTAAGGTGGCAAAGCTGAAAGGGGTTGGTCGACCAGTAACTCAGGTGACTGGCACACTCGAAAGTGTCCCCCTCCAGCTTCGCCATAACATGCGAACGCATAGAGAAATTACGCATACAAAAAAAGCCCTTTAAGCGGACTGTATGCGCTGAGTATTCATAGCCGACCAAAGCTAACTTTGAGATTTTGCTCAAAGCCCGATTAATATAACCATACTTGGGCATGTTGGCAATATTGAATGATTTATTTTTCATGCGTCAAACTCCTCTCGTATGATTTCTAGGACTTCAATCATTTGTTCTTTGATTTCTGCCATTGAGAAGATGCGCCCCTCCTCAATATCAATAATTAAACCGACTGCAACATCGTAAATATTGGCTAACCGCATTTCGTCATCGGTCATGGGTTGGCTGTCGGCTTGAGTTTCGGATTTAAAATCTATAATTTGGCTCATGCTTTCACCTCTACCAACTTGTCAAACAAGGTCTTTAAGCTGCCATAGTGAAAAACCACAACGTCCACCGCATCGGGGTTCTTCATCAGTTTTTCATGAGTTGCTAAAATCTCTAGCTCTGCACCATCCACCGCATCAAGCTCCACGAATACCATTGCGTCATCATTCACGATTAAATGAGCCTCGGTTTCTGCGTCTCTCATTGGTCGGTATGAAGCCAATACAAAATCTTTCATGCTGCCACCTCTCGGATGAGTTCATAACGAGCATGAGTTCCGCTTGTGGACTTATTGCGCTCTCGATACGTGACAATATGGTGGCCTGCATTGCGTAGGCGGTTGATGATTGCGCTTAAACGGTAGCATTCGAAAAGCTGGATAGCTTCAAACTGTGTAATAGTTCGACCTTGTTTAAGGTGGGCTAGGATTTTTTCGCTTTGGGTGTTTTTCATGCTTCAAACTCCCCATTGCGCTCTGCTTTTTTCTTCTCCAGCCATTGCTCCAGCTCTTTAACATCGAAGAAAACTGGGGATTGTTTGCTATCGCCTAGCTTGATTGGTTTTGGAAATGAAGAATCTTTGAGCATTAACTTCCGCAAGCCATCAGCACTTAGGCTTAGTCGGGAGCATGTTTCTGATTTTTTGATAAGCATTTGAATGTACCTTGATATAACTTCATTTGAAGCGGTACATCCCATTATTCACATAATTATTTTTTTTCTTAGGAAGATTTAAAATTAGAAATTCCTATTTGCCTAAAACCTCATGACCATCAGGGGGGAAAGGAAATTTATCCTTGAGCAGCTCCCATTGTTTTTGTGCTGATTCATTCAGCTCTGGCATGGATTTTCTATCATTAATCCATGATTGATTTTGTTTTAAATACTTCCTGTATTCTTTTACTAATACGCTGGACTTATATATTGCTTTACCGAACTTCTGATAAACCCAAAAAGCTGAAATCTCAGCCGCTTGCTGCTGATTAAAATTAAGATACTCTTGAAGATTCAACATAAGCATACATGCTTGGTTTTTTATAAAATCATTTTTTATCTGTTTATTCTTTCCAAAATCCAAGCCATCAGCTCTTAATTTTGAGGCATCAATTATAGCTTTGAATATGATCCCTTTCGGTTCAGTTCTCAGCCCCTCAAGCATCTGAATAACCATATCTATATATCTGGGGTTTTTAGTCTGGTAGAACTCATAAATTAAGTAAGTACATTCTGTCGGCACTCCCTTTCCATCTGCTTGATAGTCTTCAATGATTTGAGAATGAATTTCCCCATATGTCCTTTTAATCATTAGCTAGCATCCGATCCAGTTCATCAGCCCACCATTGCATCATCTCGACACGTTCTTCAAAGTGAGTACCTTTGTCATACTTGCCCTTAACGCCTTTTTTCAAGTGTGCCAGTGCAGCTTCAACCACTTGGGCTTTATCACTGAATTGTTTATTTAGCTCGGTGCTGGCAATATGCCTAAATCCATGCGGATTTTGTTTGTTCTTATAGCCAAGTCGGTTCAAAGCAACATTGAAGGTCATATTACTAATTGGCTTTTCTAAACTGTCACGACTTGGAAATAAAAACTCTGACTCTGTTCTATATTTTTGAAGCTCTTTAAGTAGGGTTATTGCTTGGTGCGGTAGTGGTACAGCGTGAATAATACCTTTCTTCATTCTTTCGGCTGGCTTCACCCATTCAGCCCGATCTAAGTCAAACTCGCACCAGACAGCCTCCCGAAGTTCCGAAGGTCTAGGGAATAAGAGAATTAATAATTCCAGTCCTATTGCGATTGGTCTTGATGGATATGTTCGGATTGATTGAATTAATTTAGGCAGCTCATCAAAGCTGACATGACTCATACTGCCTGAGCTATTTTTATCTAAAAACTCAGTTATACCCTCCAGTGGATTGTATTTAATCTTTTTCCTAAACTTGGCAAGGTTGTAGGCACTTCGACAATATGAAGTTAATTTCTCTGTCTGTGTATAAATACCCAGATTTCGCTGTAATCCGTGAAAAAAATCAAGCCATTCTTGAGGTTCAATCTGAGAATAATCACGATGACCAAAGGCCGGAATGATATGCCGTTCTATTGATTTCACAGCTTTATCATAAGTCACAGCGTCCCAGCTTGGCTCCTTAGTTGCTAACCAGTCCGTCATCAGTACGCCAAACATCAAGTTATCTTGATCCGCCTGCTGCTGCTTTATGTCAGCCCTCGTTTGTATCAATTCACCATTAGCCATGCTCTCAGCTAGTTCTGCTGCTTTCTTACGTGCAGAAGCCCCCTTAATCGCTGGATAAGTACCAATGCCTAACCATGACCACTTGCCACTCTCTTTTTTATATCTGAATAACCAGCCCTTCTTCCCATTTGGTTGCACACGAAAATAAAGTCCGTTTCCGTCTAGCTCACGATATTCTTTATCTTCCGGCTCCAAACCTTCCAGCACTGTATCTGATAGAGGTCTTTTCTTGATTGCAGTTCTTTTCATAATGCAGCCACTTGCTTGTACACTGAGTTATATATTCTAATAGTGTACATAAGAGTGTACAAGGAATTTTGTACTGTATAGCGTTATTCGACTTTAAGAAAAGCAATAAAAAAGCCCTAAATCATTATAATTCAGGGCTTTAATTACTATGTGAAGCTATGTAACAACATATGATTTTAGTATATTGGTAGGTTTAACCAGATTCGAACTGGTGACCTCTACGATGTCAACGTAGCGCTCTAACCAACTGAGCTATAAACCTAGAATGCGTAGCATCATATTCATTTTTATTTTTTAAGACAAGTCCTTTTCACGCATTTTTAGTGTTTGCGAACACTTTTTAAGCAAACTCTTAAATTGTTGCATATTTTCAAGACACTGCTGATCCGCACCATATACTGAACGTTCATAAATCTGTATCGCGTCAAGAAAAGACTGTTGTTGCTCTTCGGCTAAATTTGAGGACAAACGCATTAACCATGTTCTAAAACTCTCATGATTCATTTTTTGAGCTTGCATCGGTAGTTTTTTTGAAAATGAATGAATCGCTCGCTCATATTTACTCAATGCTTTATAGCTATTTCTGACTTGCCACAAATAATAGAATCCAACGCATCCAGCGATGCTCACTATGAGTAATAAAATGCCCATGTAGCTCGATTGGATACCTATTTTTTTGAACCATTGTTGCTGTGCATCTGCGTTATAGCCCACAACCTTACTCTGCCATTGATAACTTGCGTAATCACTCCATACGCGTAAGTTCTTCATCATTGAAAATTGTTTATATGCCCAAGCCGATTGCTGGCCTCCAAATACCGTTTGATCCTGTTCCATATAGTCTTGCATCCCACCCTCAATACGTTGCGGTGCAATCATTGCTGTAGGGTCAAAGCGTTGCCATTTTCCATCTAAAAGCACTTCTGTCCATGCATGTGCATCTAGTTGCCGAACCTCCCAACTTTTTCCATCTGGTGCTAATTGTCCACCTTGGTAACCCACCACAATTCGAGCAGGAATACCTGAATAACGCATCAGCATGGCAAAGCTCGAAGCATAATGTTCACAAAAACCCTGCCTTGTACTAAATAAAAAATCATCAATCCTGTTTTGACCCAATAGACCGGGATTCAAGCTATAACTAAAATGATTTTTCTTATACCAATTCAGCACCAATGCAATATATTGCTCAGGATTGGCATGACTTTTTTGCCAAAGCTCTTGCGCGAGTTGCTGCGACTTTAAATCCAACTGTTGTGTATAACGGCTGTTGAATCGTTCAAGTTGCTGAAGCCCCGCTACCTGATAGCTTGGATTGGCAGAACCTAGCCATTTTAAATGGATCGGTTCATGACGTGCAGTGAGACGATACGGCGTAATTCTCCAATCTTGCCCCAAAAAGTAACGCTGTTCATTGGGAATAGACTTCTCCAGAGACATCACCCACATGACACTCGGATCAGCAGCCAAATATTGATAATCCAGCGTTTTATGGTTTTGAACCGTCAGCTTATCTGTTCGATTGATCTGTTGATTAAAAAAATGACTGGTCCATGTTCGGCCATCATATTCATCTAGCGCCATGGCACGCCAATATAACTCATGACGTGGTGGCAAGGCTTTCATATCTCCAATAATGCGAAAGGCTAAACGACTAGACTGTGAAAGTTCCGCAATATCACCCGGCGACATGCTGTCACTGATACCCGTCGTGGCTTTATTTTCAGGGATTGGAATGTGCCATAAGGGCGGTAAACGTGGAAAAAATAAAAATAGCAGTACAAAAAATGGGACAGCTAATCCTAGAAATTTCCCAACATGGCCAAAATCTTGCTGTAACGACTTTAACTCGACCTGAGATGTGGAAATAAAATCAGTCGTTTGTAAACGGTACAAACCAATAAAACAACTAAATAAGGCCAATATGACAATAGCTGCCATCGCAAAAGACTGACTAAATAGAAAGCTGCTGGCAATCACAAAGAGTGCAAAATTAAATAAAACAATCACGTCGCGACGTGTTTTGGTTTCCAACGACTTGGCAAATAAAAAAGTCGTTAATACTGCTACACCTGCCTCAATGCCAATAAAAGTTTGATGACTGATATAAATCGTCACGAGTGCAACAATGGTCAATAAAAAGGTCCAAATTTTTGCTAAAGGCTTCTGATTCATTTTACTCCATAACAAACAGAGCCAAATCAGACACAGAACCGCTGACGTTGCAGTCGGAATAAACAAAACTTGGGCTGCTAAGACCAGCGCCAGCATAATTAAAATCGAATAATGAATTGAGATTTTTATCATGGGCTAAGCCTGCGCCAATAACAATTTAGCCGCCCTAAATTGCTGTTGTCCGATTCCGATGGCCAATTCAGCCTTGGGTAAATACACGGCATATGGACAGTTCAGTTGTTCTGCCTGTTCCACCAACCCCATCATTAAACTGAGCTTTTCTTCATGAGAATGTGCAGGCATCTGTTGATAATGAATTTCAAGGCGATGTTGATCTTCAAACTGCTCAAATACCTTGACGTATAGCCCTTGCCCTCTTGCCACTTGTTTCCACGACACCGCATTGAGTGAATCCCCCAATTGATAATTTCTTAATTCACGAAACTCATCCAGATCGGGTTCAAATGCCTGTTGATGATGCTTATTTTCCGCAGAGTATGTTGTTGCTTTCGGTGCAATCCAAGCTTGGTCCGATAAATATAAATAGGTCCATGCACGAACCAATCCAAACGGATATACACTGAAAATTTGGATCGGTGGAAATTGAAACTCACCCCGTTTTTCAGCATTAAAATTTAGAATAAAACTGTGTTTTTTGTCCTGTATTAAAACCTGATGCAGTTGAGATTCAGTCTTGATCCAAAGGTAACGCTGTTGTAGTGAACGTTGCTTAAAATAAAGTTGTAATTGCAGCACTTCACCAACTTGTGGAATATCCTTCACTTCTACTTCGATGGATAAATCATGCAATTGTTTAAAGGTAATATAAAAACTAATACACAGCACAGCGCTAATTAAAAAACAAAAGCCAAGAATCAGGTTATTAGCATAATTCACACCTGCAATAAAAGTGATCAAAATCAAGACCAAATACAGATAACCTTGCTGATAAATAAAAATCAGCACATCTTTTTGAGCCAATTGTTTTTGACTCTGAAATTGAAATCGTTTGGCGACCCACTTTTGCCACATAGCAGACAAAGCAATGCTCCTTATTGAATTTCAACCTGTTGGAGCAATTGCTTTGCTTCAGCATCAGACAATCCTATTCGATGCGCCACTACCGCAACAAATACCGCTTGCACATCATCAGGCGTGACAAAAGTACGTTGTTCAATCAGTGCATAGGCCTGTGCTGCTTTTTTCAGTGCCAATACACCTCGGGTCGATAAACCATGTCGATTCTTACGGCTTTCTTCTGCTAAATCCAAAATATAATCAAGCAAATGTTCACTGACATGGATCTCATTCACATAATTTTGTAGCGCAAGAATCTCAGCTTCCAAAAATACATGCTCAAGTATCGCAATTAAATCGTGACGTGACTGTTGTTGCAGCAGTAATTTTTCCGCGTGTCTTGAAGGGAAACCTAGAGATAAACGCATCAAGAATCGATCCAGTTGAGATTCAGGTAAGGCATATGTTCCACTTTGGAATAGTGGATTTTGCGTGGCAATTACCCAAAACGGTTGTGGCAAAGCATAGCGCACCCCATCAACCGTCACATAGCTCTCCTCCATCGCTTCCAAAAGTGCACTTTGGGTTTTAGGGCTACAGCGGTTGATTTCATCGGCCAGTAAAATTTGGGTGAAAATCGGCCCCGACTTAAACTCAAAATGATGTTCTTTTTGATTGAACATATTCACCCCTATCACATCACTAGCCAGCATGTCATTGGTAAATTGAATTCGTTGAAATTTAAGCCCCGCTAAATGTGACAATGCACTTGATAAAGTGGTTTTCCCTAGGCCTGGCAAATCCTCAAACAGCACATGTCCACCAGCCAATAAACAAGCCAAAGCCAATTTAGTTTGTTGGTTTTTATCTAAAATGATTTGATTGATTTGATCTAAAAAGGCATTAATTTTAGGATAAAAAGTTGCAAGTTTCTGCTCATCCAATGTCGTTAAAGATTTTTGTTCTTGCTTGTTTTCTGTTCCCCAAAACACCTTTTATTCCCCAATAAAAAAGTCGATCTCGCACTAACATACAGGTTTTTATGGAGAAATACAGCGTTTCTGCTTCAAGTATGAATGGCGATGCAAAATTTTTAGCAATTCAATACAAAAGGTTTACCTCTTCCAATAGATTCAACTTGGATCATCACGTGCTACGTTGACATCGTAGAGGTCTATATTTTTATGTCTGTTGATTTTTTCGACTCAAAAACCAATTGCAAAATGGACTGCACCATAAAAAAAGCGCCCCGAAAGGCGCTTTTAATGACTTTAGCTTATGCAAATTAGCATGGACATTTCTTCATGCCACCACCTGCAGATGGATAACGTGCATCCACACAATAGCGGTAAAATGTTTTCGGATCCATCGCTTCCAAATCTGGATGATGTTTTTTCATGTGTTCCAAATAATTTTGATAATCCGGAACACCCACCATTAAGCGAAAACTTTGCTGCAAACGCTGCCACAAAGTCGCAATGCGTGACCAGTTTTTTGGATTCAGGATCAAATCCTTTTGCGACATGATGGTCATTTTAATGATTTTATAAATCACAGTTTTTCCACTTTTTGCAAATTTCAGATTCATCACTATCTCCTACTTAGTGCTGATTCGATGCAACAATGTCTTCAGGGTCGCGGTAAACCGCTTCCGCTTCATGCACAGTCGGTACTGGGCTAGCTAAAGCTCTGCGCACCACACCAATCGCAGCAATCACCATCACCACAGCAACAATCATAAAGAAGCCACACAATACGGCATTAATTTGATTAGAGAATGCAACGGTCTGCATTTCAGCCATATTTTTTGCCGGTGCCAAAAGTTCATTCTTCGCAATAGCGGCATTAAAACGGTCAGCCTGCGCCAAGAAACCAATTTTTGGGTTGGAGTGGAAGATTTTTTGCCAGCCTGCTGTCATACAGGTAATGAAGAGAAAAATCGTTGGGATAATCGTGATCCACACATATTTCTCTTTCTTCATTTTGAATAGGATGACTGTACCCAAAATCAGCGCCATCGCTGCCAGCATTTGGTTACCAATACCAAACAGTGGCCATAAGCTGTTAATACCACCTAACGGATCAACCACACCTTGGTAAACAAAGAAGCCCCAACCTGCAACCGCAACCGCTGTACCGAGCAAATTACCAAAGAAGTTATGTGATTTTTTCACCGCTGGAATCACAATACCGACAGTATCCTGCACCATGAAACGGCAAGCGCGTGTACCCGCATCAACTGCGGTTAAAATGAAGAGTGCTTCGAATAGAATGGCAAAGTGATACCAGAACGCCATCATTGAACGGTTGTTAAAAATTTCCGTAATGATATGCGCCATACCAATCGCAAATGTCGGTGCACCACCGGTACGTGACAGAATTGAGTTTTCACCCACTTCTTTTGCCAATAAGCTCAGTGTTTCTGGCGTCACCACAAAGCCTAGATTGCGTACCGCTTCAGAGGCTGATTCCACTGTCGTACCCAGTACGGCTGCTGGCGCATTAATTGCAAAATACACACCCGGCTCAAGCACCGTTGCACAGACCATCGCCATAATCGCAACAAAAGATTCCATCAGCATACCGCCGTAGCCAATCACGCGGATATCCATCTCATTATTGACCAGTTTTGGCGTTGTCCCAGAAGACACTAGCGCGTGGAAACCTGAAATTGCACCGCAGGCAATGGTAATGAATAAGAATGGGAACATGGAGCCTGCAAATACAGGGCCTGTGCCATCAACGAAATGCGTCACGGACGGCATTTTCAGCATTGGCATTGCCACCATAATACCGACGGCCAAACCTGCGATTACACCAATTTTCAAGAAAGTGGATAGATAATCACGCGGCGCAAGCAATAGCCAAACAGGCAAGACTGAAGCAATAAAGCCGTAACCAATCAACCACCAAGTCAACTCAGTGCCCGAAAGGGTAAAGAATGGCCCCCAATAAGGATGCTGTGCCACATCGCCGCCATAAATAATGCCGGCCATCATCAATACAAAACCAATGATCGACACTTCTGCAATTTTACCTGGACGCAGGTAACGCATGTAGATGCCCATAAAAATGGCAATCGGCACAGTTGCAGCAATACTAAATACGCCCCAAGGACTATTGGTCAAGGCTTTGACTACCACCAATGCCAACACGGCAAGGATGATGATCATTACGCCCAAAGCACCGAGCATGACAATCACGCCAGCAAAGGAACCAAGTTCCTGTTTGGCCATTTCACCTAGTGAACGGCCGTCACGGCGGGTCGAAATAAACAAGACTAAAAAATCCTGTACTGCGCCTGCCAGTACAACGCCAATTAACAGCCAGAGCGTTCCCGGTAAATAACCCATTTGCGCTGCTAGAATCGGCCCGACCAAAGGTCCTGCGCCGGCAATGGCGGCAAAGTGATGTCCAAACAACACACTTTTATTGGTCGGCACATAGTCTAAACCGTCATTAAGCCGATGCGCTGGCGTTAAACGCCGCGGATTCAGTTCAAAAACTTTTGTGGCGATAAATAAACTGTAAAAACGGTATGCAATACTGTATACACAGATTGCTGCCAAGATAAGCCACACAGCATTAACATGCTCACCGCGGCTGACTGCGAGTATCCCAAAGGAAACTGCACCTACAATTGCGACAAGAATCCAAATCAGCTTTGACACTGTTCCGGGCTTCTTTTGAATAGATTCCATCTCAATCCCTCATAATCTGTTTGCATAAAATCAGCTTTAACGTTTTTCTTGTTCGAGGTACTGCTGTTTTTTCCCTTGCGACTCTACTCCTCATGTTTTACTTTTCATCTAATACTTTGGCATAAAAAAAGGGATGATTTTGATCATCCCTTTCGATAATAGTCTATTTTAAAACCATTATGCACGTTCTAAATAATCACCCGTACGAGTGTCTACACGAACGCTTTCTTCTTGCTGTACGAATAATGGAACACGTACAACTGCGCCAGTTTCAAGCTTAGCAGGTTTACCACCACCGCCTGAAGTATCGCCGCGTACACCTGGATCAGTTTCAACGATTTTCAAAACCACGAAGTTCGGTGCATTTACTGTTAAAGGAACGCCGTTCCACAATAAAATTGTGCAAAGTTCGTTAGAGTCATCTTTCAGCCATTTCGCAGCGTCACCCATTGCAATTTTGTCAGCTGCAATTTGTTCGAAAGATTCTGGATCCATGAAGTTCCACATTTCACCATCGTTATACAAGTAGTTCATTTCTACTTCTTGGATGTCAGCAGCTTCTAGTGAATCACCAGATTTGAAAGTTTTTTCTAAAACTTTACCAGTTTTAAGGTTACGTAATTTTACGCGGTTAAAAGCTTGGCCTTTACCTGGTTTTACGTATTCGTTTTCCATGATTGAACATGGGTTACCGTCAAGCATGACCTTAAGGCCCGACTTGAAATCATTCGTAGAATAATAGGCCATGACTGGCTCACTCCAAACTTACTAACTTTAATCTATAGGTGCTATGGGCTGTAACACGTCATTTAGCAAGAACTGACCTGAACATTGGCTGCCACATGCACATTAATGTGATATTACGTATTCTAAATGACCAATGCACGTTGTCGCAACGAAAAATTCCCCAAGAAAGGGACTAAGCTGCTTAACTTACATGCAGACATGACAGAACTTTGTTTATACAACGCTTGCGAACAGGTAAAATTAGCGCTTATGAAAAGTTGAATTGAATATTTCACTGCAACCCTCCTTTTATAAAATGTCGAAAAACTTAAGTCATTTTATAAATAAAGTGCAGATGACATTCGACTTTACTCTCCAATCACTACCCTGCATTTTTAAACATCCGGCATGATAAACTATTTATTTCAAGAGCAAAACTGGCAAACTCAGCTGAGTGATCTAATCACTGATCCTCAAGAATTACTCGAAACACTAGAGCTTTCACAAGAGCAACTTCTATCGGGTGCTTTATTGGCTGTGAATCAATTTCGCTTGCGTGTACCGCGTGCATTTGTTGGAAAAATGCAAAAAGGGAATCCCTTAGACCCACTATTATTACAAGTTTTACCACATCATTTAGAACTTGAAGAACATGCAGGCTTTATCACCGATCCGCTCGGTGAAGAGCAAGCCAACCAACAACCCGGTGTACTGCATAAATATAAATCACGGTTTTTACTGACCCTAACTGGCGCTTGTGCAATTCATTGTCGCTATTGTTTCCGTCGCCATTTTCCTTATCAAGAAAACTTACCTAAAAATGATGATTGGGAAAATATTAAGCACTATATTGAAGAACAACCCGACATTAATGAGGTGATTTTAAGCGGTGGTGACCCACTGACCCTATCAAATCGCAAATTAAAAGTCTGGATCGATCGTTTATCGACTCTTCCTCAAATTAAATTTCTGAGAATTCATTCACGGGTTCCGATCGTAATCCCCAACCGTGTCGATGAAGAGCTGGTTTCTATTTTAAAAAACAGTAGGCTACGGATTATTCTGGTGGTACACTCGAATCATGCATCTGAGCTCGATGACTTCACGTGTAGCCAGCTTCAACAGCTTGTAAAATGTGGAATTACCGTACTTAACCAAGCCGTATTATTGAAAGGGGTCAATGATTCTGCTGATGTATTGGTCGAATTAAGTTATCGTTTATTCGACGCAGGCATAATGCCTTATTATCTACATGTTCTAGACAAGGTTAAAGGTGCGCATCATTTTGATACGCCGACCGAGAACATAGATTTAATTTATAAAAAAGTTTTAGAGAACCTACCTGGCTATTTGGTTCCTAAACTTGTACGGGAAATTGCGGGCGAAAAAAACAAGACACCGCTTTTTGGGGCTTCAACTTTTTGAGTTAAATAATAACGATGACCACGCAGACTTCAGATACGTTCTACAATCCGACTGAATTAAAGCTGGATAAACTCAGCTTTTGTCCTACCAATGCCAAAGGATTACAAGAGTGGTTAAATGGCATTTCAATTTTACAGCTCGGAACATCCTCCAAAGCTTTATTTAATGCATTACTTGAAATTTCTGAACTGAAATGCCAAGAAATGTTGCGCTTTGATTTGATTCAAATTCTGCATCCAACCTTAGAAAGTGTACTAACCAGCTTAGAAAAGCACTTTACCAATCAGAGTTTGATTACAACCGATCGCAATGATCAAATTATTGAATTGGCGATGTTGCTGCGCAGCCATTTTGCCAAGATTTATATTGATATTGCCAAACGTTGCAATCAACAACTAAATCAGCAAAAATTTTCGATCTTTTCATTTGGGCATAAAAAAAGCCTAAAAACCGCCCGTATTGCATCTATTTACTATGCCCTACAACAACTAAGCTTACTGCTGTATCAACAACAGATGTTATATACCACGCCAATTTCAGGTCAATGGAGTGCAGCGCATCAATTAATTGAATGCGCGATTGAAAATAATTTTTATCAAAGTAATGTCAATCAACTTCTGGGTACACAGCATCAAATTGCCAATATTGCGCAAGCCTATTCACAGCTCATTTTGCTGGATATTTTCAATAATAATCAAATCCGTCCAGCAGAAATTCAAGGGCTATATTTATGTAGTTTTGACTGGGCTAAATTGGTGCAGGTTTTACCGAAAGAAACCACGCTTGCGCGTTATATTGTCGATACATCAAAAGACCACCCGCCGGTCTATAACTCGAAACAAAATCATGCCTATCAACCTAGCGTCTATATTTCGACACAAAGCTTGCTGGATCATTTAACTGAAACCCAAACTAAAAACGGCAATTATTTATCGAAAAATGAAAAGCTATTTTTAACCCCTGCGCTGTATTTCCATATCCATAATATTTTGACCAACAATACCGAACGCCGTCATGAACGCTATGAATATTCAGCACAAATTAATCTTTGCTTTAGCTTAATGGTGGCTCACTTCTATCTGTCTAAAGGGAAAAGTTTCACAGAAACGTTGGATTTAGAAAACAATTACCAATTCCACAATGAAACTTCATTTGCTAACTCGACAGAATCCAATATTCCAACCGGCATGTCTAATGCGAAAGTTTTGGACCGTGAAGCCAAACAAATTCACAGTGCTGAAGTTTTAGATATTAGCGTCAATGGTTATCGCATTAAATGGTCAGGGCCGACACCAAGCAACTTAAAAACTGGTGAATTTATCCTGATTCAAGAAAATGCCCAAAGCCAATGGCGTGGCGGCGTGATTCGCTGGATTAAACAATCAACAGAGAAGAGCTTAGAACTCGGGCTTGAAGTATTAGCGCAAGATTTATATCCGTGTTCGGTGCATATTCGAACGGATCGAAATACAACGAACCATCAGCCTGCGTTAATGGTTCAGACCTCTCAGCTCGATCAAGTTTCGACCACCTTAATCTTACCGGGGTCAAATCTGTTCCGTGAAAAACAGACTATTCACCTACGTTTAGGTAAAAAAGATTTAAAAGTTTACCTCACCAAAGCACAACTGGTAACACAAAGTTTTATCCGTTTTGAATATGAATTATTGAATGAAGAGCAAGAAAATGTCGTTAAAGACTTTATTGCAAAACAGAGCAATGAAATCAAAAATAATGACTTATGGGAAGCATTGAAGTGAGAAATCCATTACTATCCAAAAAGCTAAAACGTACAGAAACCCGATTACTTATTATTGATGATAATCAAATACGTTTTAACCAGATACGTGATCTATTGACAGACAGCGAGCATCAAGTACAAGCAACTTTACTGGATGATCTACAAAATTTTGAAAAACAGCTGAACCTCAATTGGGACTTAATCATTTTCGGTCGTGCTTATGATTTAAAATATGAACAAGCCTTAAGTTTGGTTCAACTATCAAGCCAACCCAATTTACCGATTATTTTGCTTAAACCTGAAGACTATCAAGCTGAGCAATATGCAGGCTTCATCAAAAAAGGCATTTATGACATTGTCGATTTAGCTGAGCCTGAAAGTTTCTATATCGGTCTTATTCGTGCTTTATCGTTCAGTCGTTTACAACAATCGCAACAGCATTTAATGGAAGAGCTTGAAACTGCACAAATTCAAACTCAATCCTTAGTTGACGACAGTCGTAAAGCGGTTGCCATGATTCAAGAAGGGATTCACATTCAGGCCAATGCTGAATATCTGACTTTATTTGGCCTTAAAAATGAAGATGATATCATTGGTCTGCCTTTACTCGATTTATTACAACCCAATGATTTAAATGAGTTTAAACAGCGTTTTAAGAAAATCAGTCAAGGCCAACTCGATTTAGGTCGTTTCGATCTTTCATCTCAAAATATTGCTGTTTCTGGACAAAATCCACTTAAGCTTGAGTTCATTGCTGCTGCAGAAGATGACGCCTTGCAGTTGGCAATCGAAATGCACAATCCAAGCGCTATATCTGCGAGCCCAGCTGTTGAACATACCGCGCAAAAGCCCAAAGTTTTTCAGCAGATTAATCGCACCATTACCAAACAACCATCGAATATCAATACATTGGTGATATTCACACTTTCTTCGTGCCCAGATGCCGTATTGCAGACGGATTGGACTACCTTTAAAAACTATTTCAGTAACATTAAAGCCTTTTTAAAAGATCAAACCCATGCGCCATTATTTAATTTAGATAATGGTGCAATTGTTGCATTATTCCAAGCAGATAATCAGGCAAAACTTGAGTCTAAATTGATTGGCCTTAATACCTTAAGCAAGCCTCAATTAATCAATGTTAATAATGAAACTTATCCTTTAAATTTACGTTTGGGTTATGCCGTCATCAATAATGAAATTCGTGATGATATACAGCTCGAAAACTATATTTCTCAAGCTTTTAGCACTGCCCTCCCAATCAATCAACAAGCACCGGAAATTGACTTAAATATTCCACTTGAATTGGATATTCCAAGCGTAGAGTTTAGTACGCCTGAAGTACAAATTACCCCAGTTGCAATCAGTGATGAACCTCCTGTTATTAAAGCACTTAGAAACTGCTTAGAACGTGGTGAGATTCATTTGAAATATCAACAACTTTACGATAAAGAAGACTCTCATCTCTATACCTATGAAGTCACGAGCGGTTTTATTTTCGAAAATAAATGGAAAGATATTGCCCAGCTTCGTGAGTTAGCAGAAGATTCTGAACTGTCGATTAAATTAGATCGCTGGATTTTGGTGGAATCATGCAAACAATTGCATAACTTTATTACTCAATTCCCAGAGGCAAGATTAATTGTCAATCTGAACAAAGAAGTTCTGTATAACGATCGTACTTTCCCTGAGTTTATTTCTAAGCTCATCACGATTATTCGCAGTAAACTGCAAAATCCGTTGATTCTGCAATTTGCCGAAGAAGATATTCAGCTCAATATTGCTGCGGCACAAAAAGCCTTTATTGAATTACGTAAGAATGGTGCGGATTTAGCTTTACGTCATTTTGGTCATTCGATGTATAGCGAATCGTTACTCCGTCAAATGGATGTAAATTGCTTAACGCTGGATAGCAAATTAACAAAAATGTTGGAAAATGAAAAATCTTGCCAAGAGTTGCAGGAAAAAATCAGCAGTTTCCAAGAGGTCAAAACGGTTGAAATCTTGCTACGCGAATTAAACGATATGACCCTGTTCGCCAATGCTTGGAATGTCAATGTTCGCTTTATTCAAGGTGATTACTTCCAGAAAAAACTCGATCATCTCATTGATGTTCAGGACCAATAAGGTTCTGAACACATCAACCAAGCCTATCTGAATATTCGATTTTGATAGGCACAAAAAAACGGGCTTAAAGCCCGTTTTTCCGTTTTGGATATTAACGTTTGATAGAACGTGACATACCAGCAAAACGTTGTTTGAATTTGTCGATACGACCGCCAGTGTCAACGTTTTTCTGTTTACCAGTGTAGAATGGGTGGCAAGCAGAACATACGTCTAGGTAAATCGTTTCTTTACCAAGAGCTGAACGAGTTTCGATTACGTTACCACATGAACAAGTAGCAACTAAAGTATCATATTTTGGGTGAATATCGGCGCGCATCGTCGATTACTCCTAAGATTCAAGAAGGTTTAGCTGTCATCGCAATTGATCACTCTTGTATTTCTACAAGGAAAGCTTTTAAAGCAGATCAACACCACAACAGACCATTCTTTTGGCCCACCGAGACGGATACCGTCAGAGCTAAGCACAACAAGTTGGGGCAAATTATAGCTGAATTTTTAGTGTTAATAAATAGATCTTTCAGGCTTAATTACCTTCTTATTAACTTGTGCCCAATCTAAATAGCATTTGTACTGCATTTTTTCATGGCATAAATTTTTGACGTAAATTTTAGAGAAGTTCAGATCACTTAATGAACATTGATCAATAAAAAACTTGAGATGTCCCGAGTTTTTTACATAGCCTTTTTACATGCGGATCATTCTTGACCGCGACTTTGCTTTGACCACAAATTCGCAAGTACACCACAGACCATCAACTGTATTTGATGAAAGATCATAATTGGTAGGACAATCATCCCCAAAGGCTGACCAATAAATAAGATTTGCGCCATTGGAACACCACTGGCTAAAGTTTTTTTCGAGCCACAAAAGAAAATTGTTTTTTGATCAGCTCGGCTAAAGCCCAGCCATCTTGGAACATAAAGTGCCAAAAGCATAATAATGGTCAAAAATACAGAGCATACAACGATCAGTAAAAATAAAGTCATGCCACTGACTTGATGCCATAATCCTGCCACAACTGCGCTACTAAACGCACCATAGACCACCATCAAAATCGAACCTTGGTCAAAGACTTTCACAATCTCAGGCATTTTCTTCATATATGGAAATATCCAAGGGCGCAAGATTTGCCCCAGCACAAATGGAACCAAGAGCAACAAGGTAATTTGGATAATTGATGCCGTCGGATCATAGTCATGTGTGGATTGCCCGAGAATAAAGTACGCAACTAAAACTGGAGTAATGAACATCCCGATTAAATTTGAAAATGATGCACTACATACCGCCCCAGCCACATTTCCTTGCGCCACCGAAGTAAATGCAATCGATGATTGCACTGTAGAAGGCAAGAAACACATAAACAAAAAGCCCCAATACAACTCTTGCCCTAACATTGGCATAAGAATCGGTTTGGCCATAAGGCCTAAAATTGGAAACAGGGCAAAAGTAAAGGCAAATACTAAAGCATGTAATTTCCAATGCATAATGCCTTCGACAATCGCTTCACGAGATAATTTGGCACCATGCAAGAAAAAAAGTATGGCAATGGCTGCTGTGGTAATAATGCCAAAAATCTCAGCAGCATAACCACTTACAGGAAAGAAGGTCGCTAGTATAACCATCACAAAAAGTAAAATTGTAAAGCGATCCAATGCCAATAGTTTTAACATCATTACGTCCTGTATTGAGATGGCAGAATAGTCCATGCAGACATTTAAAATGCCCAGCAAATGAATTTACCATTGAGTAAATTTTCATCTTACTGAGCATTTTAAATAAAGCGAGCTTTTTCAACCTTATATTCATTATTTCGTAAGTTTATAAACGAAAAAAATAATTTGTAGGATTTTGAATCAGGCGCTTAATTATTACGAGCATTCAAGTCTTGTTGAATTAATTCAATTTTGTAGCCATCGGGATCCTCAACAAATGCAATAACCGTTACACCGCCCTTCATTGGACCTGCTTCACGTACTACATTTCCACCACGTGCTTTGATTTCTTCACAGGCTTTGTAGGCATCCTCCACGCCAATGGCGATATGACCATAGGCATTGCCCAATTCATATTTTTCGGTATCCCAGTTATGGGTTAATTCAAGTACGGTGTGATTTTCTTCATCACCATAGCCGACAAATGCCAAAGTAAAACGGCCTTCTTCATAGTCACGTTTACGAAGCAAAGTCATACCGAGTACTTCAGTATAGAACGCCAAAGAACGCTCCAAATTGCCTACACGTAACATGGTATGCAGCATGCGCATGATTATATTTCCTAAGTCGATAATTCTGATTGAATACTATAGGGATTTAGGTTCAAAAGTTCAATTTTCACTTTTCACTTTTCACACAAGGCTCTCTTTTATGATATAGACTGGATTATGGATCAATCATTTGATTATGCTTAGGCTATTTTCTGTATTGAAAAAAAGCCCACTTCATTAAAGCGGGCTTTTATGTGAAGCAATCCAATTAACCTGATTTCTGCTCATGCTCTTTTAAGAGTTTTCCAACCCAAACCACTAAAATTAAAATTGGAATACCAATTAAAGTGGTCATTAAGAAGAAGTTTGGATAGCCGATATTGGTCACGATCGTTCCCGAATAACCGCCTAAAATCTTCGGTGTTAAGGTCATTAATGAACTGAAAATCGCATATTGAACTGCGGTAAATGACACACTAGTTAGGCTCGATAAGAATGCAATAAATGCAGCACCGGCTAAACCTGAAGCCAAATTATCCACAATAATGGCAAAATATAACCACATTGAACTGTAGGATTTAATCACCTTACCTTTGAGCTCAATTTGACCATGATCCGCTGCGGCCAGATTGATCGGCTGAATATCAATATCAAGGACGCTTGCCATATTCGCTGAGGTATCTACCTCATACTGACGCTCTTGACTTGATTGAACCTGTGTCCCCTTTAACAGTTGTGCGGTAACTTTTTTAGATACAGAAGCTGCTAATTCCTTACCCGGAATGACTGCACTAAAAATCCCTTCTTTATCCAGTTTGGCATCAAATGCCTTGCCATCTAGGAGTACTTGTAACTTTTGCGCTTCATTTAACTGCTGGGCAAATTGACCACGTACCACGATGCTGTTTTGGCTTTCATTGGCATGAATTACATTATCTGCAGTTACTGGCAATAACAGCAATTGATTCGCTGCTGCACCATTTAGATATGGCATATTGACATGCACAGGCGCTGACTCAGCGTTTAAATAACCTGCACTGGCCTGAATGGATTGTCCTGATTTTAGACTTTTTACTGGAACTTGAACTTTCCAAGCCCCTGTTTCATCAGGATGCACCATATACTTTTGCCCACCTGCAATGACTTCTACCTCACCCAACGCTTGCCCTGATTTTACCAAGCCAATAAAAATCAGGTTAGTTGAGCTGGCCAAAATCGCACCGACAAACATCAATTTCATGATGTTCATACGCTGTGCAAGCAAACCACCGAGGAAACCACCAACAAGACTAAAAATCACTCCGTACACTTTAACAGCTTCGGCAATCTGTTCTTTACTGAAATTCAGATCCTGATAGAACACATTGGAAATGACACCTGCAATAATGTCTGAAATACGATAGAAACCAATGAGCAGTAGTAAGACCAATGCTAGCTTCATTCCATAGCGTTTAAAGAAGTCCGCAATGGGATTGACCCAAGTTTCAAAGGCCATTTGCTTATTTACAGCACCCGCTTTCACTAACAGAGAACCGACAGCTAAAGCGACTGCGCCTGACCCAATAAATCGTACCGCTTCCAAACAGAACAATAGGAATGAATCGGTGATTGCCCATGCTGATTTTAATGCCTCTACAACTACACCTGAATAAATGTAGCCCAATACAAAGGTGATCACTGCACAGAAAAATACCGCGACCAAGCGATAATAATCGGTCCGTTTATAGTCTTTATGGATGCGGTCAACTTGAGGCTCTCGTATACACAGCGTCGTGATGATACCCACCAACATCACCGCAGCCATGGCTAAATAGGTGTATTTCCACGCCTCGTAAATGTAGTTGCCTTTAGCCGTTCCTAAATATGCAGCAAGAAACAAAGCCCCTGCACCTGCAACAATCATCCCGATGCGATAGCCTGCGTTATAGGTCGACGCCAAAACCGTTTGCATTTCAGTTTCAGCCAGCTCAATACGGTAAGCATCAATCACAATATCTTGCGTCGCCGCAGAGAAACCAAGCAATACTGCGCCTGCCGCCATTTGATAAATATAGCTTTGACCTAAAGCCGGATCTGAAAATGCCATAATCGAAATGGCGCAGATAATTAACACCTGAGCAATCAACAACCAAGCTCGACGCCGTCCAAGCTGTTTCGTTAAAAATGGAACAGGCAGTTCATCAATCAAGGGTGCCCAAACAAATTTAAAAGAATATCCTAATGCGGCCCAACTAAAAAAAGTGACTGCACTTTTATCAATCCCGGCTTCACCTAACCACAGCGATAAGCTGGAAAAGATTAAAAGAATTGGAATACCGGCTGAAAAACCAAGGAACAGCATAATCAGCGCACGTCGGTCTAAAAATGCGGTAAAAGCAGATTTCCATCCTGAAGCTTGTGTTGTCATGACTCAGTTATTTTTGTCAAAAATCGAATCCTGCTATTCAATCGCTTAATCGTATTCGTTTCAACAACATTTATGAAATCATTGTTTTATTTTATCGATTATTCACTCGTGCTTGCTTGATCTTTGGCACTAAACCTGTATACCTTTAATCCATACCTCTTATCTTTTGTTTTGGATTCAACAGTGACCCAGAGACTTGAACAAATTCACTCTTCTTTATCAACTTCAGCAACCCTAAATGATACCAATACGAACAATCCACAAGATACAGTAACATCACTCAAGAGCGCTTTTGATCAACCTGATATTCAAAACACCTTAACCAAAACTCAGCTGCAACCCGTGCAGTTGACCCATACGCCTGACTTAAAAAAAATTCCAACCTCAACCAAACGTATTAAGCCGCTTAACGATTTCTTAGGACAAGATCGTGCGCGAGCATCGGTGGAAGCGGGCATCGCATTACCCTACTCTGGCTATAACATCTTTGCGGTAGGGACTGCCGGTTTAGGTAAGCGCACTATGATTAAGCGCTTATTGCAACAACACGCGAAAAATATACCTACCCCAGATGACTGGGTGTATGTAAATAATTTTAAATTTCCGCGTGAACCTTTGGCGCTTCAATTTCCTGCGGGACAAGCCACCAAGTTCCAAACGTTGCTGCATCAAAGCTGGCAAACGATCTTAAAACAACTGGAACGGCGCTTTACAGCTGAAACTTATCACAACCGTATTGAAATGATTCGCCAACATGCAGGCGATGAACAACATCAAGCCCTAATCGACCTGACGCGTGAAGGTGAAGAATTTGATTTAAAACTGATTTCTCAAGATGATGAGCACTGCTTTGTCCCTGTGCATTTGGTTGATAATAAATATCAAGAAATGTCGAAGGAAGACATCAATGCGCTAAGCAGTAAACAACGTGCCGAAATTGCCTCCAATATGCGTTATATGGACAAAAAACTGGAGCGTTTGGGACTGCATTTAGGTGATCTTGAAGATGATGCACGCGATCAAGTTCAGATTTTAAATCGTGAAATTGCCAAACAAGTGGTCATGCCACGTATTGATCTGATTTTTAATAAATTCAGTTCAGTCGATGGTTTAGAAGATTATCTCAAACACTATGCAGAGGATCTGATCAATAATGTTGAATTTGTCCTTGAGCAAGAAGAGGACGATTTCACTCCGGGTCAATTCAACCGTGTGCCTTCACGCTATCAAGCCAATATCATTGCAAGCCACAAACCGAATACTGGTGCACCGGTTATTTTTGAAGATTTCCCAACCCATTACAACTTATTGGGTCATGTGGAACAACTCACTCAAAATGGTACGATTACTACAGATTTCACCTTAATCCGTCCCGGTTCATTGCATAAAGCCAATGGTGGTTTCTTAATTTTAGAAGCCGAACAATTACTTGAACAACCTTATGCATGGCAAGGGCTAAAACGTGCACTGAAATCGGGTCATTTAAAGCTTTCCTCACTTGAGCATATGCTGACACTGACTGGCAGCATTTCGATCGAACCTGCTGCAATTGACTTAAATATCAAAGTCATCTTATTGGCTGAGCCTGATATTTACTATGACATTTTAGAGCTTGAGCCTGAACTGGGTAGTGTATTTAAAATCCGCGCTGACTTTACAGACACATTACAACGTAATGACATTAATGAGCAGGCTTATATGCAGCTCATTGCTGATTATGTCCAAACAGATAAACTTTTACCCTTTGACCGTTCAGCTTTAGCGGCTTTACTTACTGATTCAAGTCGTCAAGCTGAAGACCAAAGTTCATTGTCATTACATGCCCTCACCTTAGGTGATCTGATTCGTGAAGCGCATCATCATGCCGCATTGGCGAGTGACAAAATGGTGACTGAAAATCACATCAACACCGCTCTCGATCACCGCAAATACCGCTTAGGCTATTTACGTGAGTTGTATTGGCAAGATTTGACGCGTGGCACACAGCTGATTGAAACCAAAGGCCATCGCTTGGGACAAATTAATGCCCTCTCAGTGATTCAATATGCAGATGTTGAATTTGGTTTGCCTTCACGCTTAACCGCTTCGGTATATCAAGGCGGCGGTGATATTCTCGATATCGAACGCAGTGTTGAACTTGGCGGCTCACTACATGCCAAAGGTGTGTTATTAATGTCGAGTTTCCTAAAAGCACATTTTGGTCGCGAACAGATTTTGCATTTCTCTGCGGCCCTTGCCTTTGAACAAAGCTATGGTCAAGTCGATGGAGACAGTGCAACAGTGGCTGAACTTTCAGCTTTAATCTCTGCCATCAGCCAATTACCGATTGATCAGTCTTGGGCCATTACCGGTTCCATGAACCAGCTGGGTCAGGTTCAACCGATTGGTGGTGTCAATGCCAAGATTGAAGGCTTCTATGATGCCTGCAAACTTCAAGGGTTGACGGGCAAGCAAGGTGTGATTATCCCGCGTCAAAATATGCAACACCTTATGCTGCGTAAAGATTTGATTGAAGCGGTACAACAAGGTCAGTTCCATATCCATGCCATTGATACCATCGATCAAGCGTTGGAAATTTTGATGGCTCGCCCAGTCGGCACACTCGATAAAAAAGGTCGTTATAGCAAAGATTCAATTTATGCAGCAGTGATGGCACAACTTGAATACTGGCAAGCGATTGAAGATGGTGCTGGGTTCGAGGAAGAAGAGCCGAAGAAAAAGAAAAAAAAGAAGAAGAAAGAAAAAAAAGACAAGAAGGCAAAAAAAACGGAAGTAAAAGTTGAGGCGACTCCTGATACCGAAAATTTACTTGAAAGCACTGAAGTATCTGATCAGGCTGAAACTAAATAAGTTTAGCCCCACTTGATTCAATTGACGATTTATTCACCACTCGATTTCGATAATTCGCTGTTGGGTGGTGAATAAAGCTCCTAGATTAGTTCATTTACAAAACTCTAGTCATGAAAAAAGCGCCGATCTGGCGCTTTTTTTACAGCTTAATCTGAAATAAATTAAGCTTCTGGAGCTGGGCTGTATTGCTCAACTAAAGGTTGTAATTCACCTTTTTGGAACATATCAAGCATGATGTCACTACCACCGATTAACTCACCGTTAATCCATAATTGTGGGAATGTTGGCCAGTTCGCAATTTTAGGGAGTGTCGCGCGAATATCTTGATTTTCAAGAATATTTACATAAGCGAATGGACGGCCAATTTGACTGAGTGCTTCTACCGCACGAGCAGAGAAACCACACTGTGGAAACTGTGGAGTACCTTTCATGTAAAGTAGAACTGCATGTTTAGCAATTTGGTCACGAATTAACGCTTCTGTATCGCGTGCTTGATCAGTCATTGATATATCCTCAATAAATCTGCTTCGCATTATACCCAAAACTGAGTAAAACAATATGACTAAAGCAATATTTCACGTTTTATTTACATTTCGGCTTTTCATTCGGAGCATATTTTGATTATATAGACCAGTTGATGCTCATATGAAAATGGCGTCACCTCTATATTATTTCAATCACCTGACAGATAGAGTTAGTCATGAATAACATTACCCTTGCCCCAGTACAAACTGATCACCCATCGCATTTGATGCCAGTATTTGGCCGCCAACCGATCAGCTTTGTCCGAGGTCAAGGTGCTTACCTATATACAGCAGATGGCACTGAATACTTAGATGCACTTACAGGAATTGCAGTATGTGGTTTAGGTCATTCGCATCCTGCTGTTACCACCGCGATTGCTGAACAAGCTGCGACTCTCATTCATACCAGTAACTTATTTGAAGTGCCTTGGCAAACTGCGGCGGCGCAAAAGCTAGCTGAAGTGGCTGGCATGGAAGAAGTATTCTTCTCAAACAGTGGCGCTGAATCAAACGAAGGTGCAATTAAAATTGCGCGTAAATTTGGTCATATGCAAGGTGTCGCAACACCAAAAATTATTGTTGCAGAACATTCTTTCCACGGTCGTACCATGGCAACCTTATCTGCAACTGGTAATAAAAAAGTGCAAGAAGGCTTTGGCCCATTGGTTGAAGGCTTTGTGCGTGTACCTTTTGGTGATGTTGAAGCGATTGAAGAAGCTGCCATTAACCATCCAGATATCGTAGCGATCTTGGTTGAGCCGATTCAGGGTGAAGGTGGTGTAAATACTGCCCCTCAAGGTTTTAGCTACCTCGAAGATATCCGTCGTATTTGTAACCAAAATAACTGGTTAATGATGTTAGATGAAGTTCAAACAGGTAACGGCCGTACAGGTAAATATTTTGCTTACCAGCACACCGACATCGTGCCAGATGTATTGACCACTGCAAAAGGTCTTGGAAATGGCTTCCCGATTGGTGCGGTGATGACTCAAGGTCGTGGCGTTGGTGTTTTAACTGCCGGTAATCATGGTTCAACATACAGCGGTACAGCTTTGGGTTCACGTGTAGTTTATACTGTGATTGATACCATCCAAAAAGAAAAGCTTGTTGAAAATGCTGCAAACATGGGTGCTTATTTAGTTGAGCAATTTACAGCTCAATTGGCTGAGCAAAATGTAACAGTGCGTGGTTTTGGCTTAATGGTCGGTATTGAATTACCAAAAGCATGTGGTGAATTGGTTGCGATTGCACGTGATGAATATCACTTGATTATCAATGTCACCGCGGGCTCGGTGATTCGCTTATTGCCAACTTTAAATATTACCAAAGAACAAGCAGATCAACTTATTGAGCGTATTGTTAAAATGGTAAAAAGCTTTTTAGCTTAAAATTTATCGTATTAAAAAAGCCGCATGAAGCGGCTTTTTTTATTCTTATGCAATAATTTAAAATATAATTATGATGCTTCTTGATAAACTCGCCCGCCAGGCAACTGACTAAAATACTGTTTTAAGGCATCTAAACAGCGGTGAATTTTGGTCGGCTGTTGCTCACGTTTAGACATCACTGCACATAAAGTATAGGACGGCAAACGCCATTCAGGCAGCACTTCAACTAATGAGCCATTTAATAGGTCTTTCTGAATATCGAGGTATAAGACTCTAGCGATCCCATGACCTTGTAAACACATTGATTTTGCAGCAAATACATTATTGGTGGTGAAACGTGAAGTTAACTCCATATCCACCTGCTCTTGCGTACCGGCATGTTCAAATGCAAACTGTTGGTAATTTTTAATCAAATTAATTTGCAGTAAGTCATGATTGAGTAAATCTTCAGGGCGGCTAATTAACGTTGCTTGATTAATATAACTCGGTGCAGCCACAAGTACCTGTTCAACACGTGCTAATGGAACAACGTGAAATTGTTGTTCATCAAATTTTGAACTCATTCTTAAAGCAATATCAATACGACCATCAATCAAATCGATATATTGATTATCTGCTTCTAAATGTATGGCCAAACCGCGATGTGCTGACATCCAATGTGATAAGGCAGGAATGACGTGATTTGCGCACAACTCAGGTGTTGAAGCGATACGCAACTCACCAACAAGATCGTCGCGCAATTCGTTAATTCGGATTTTGCCACGTTCGGCCGCTGAGAGCATTTCTTGGCAGCTGTGAAAAAAAGCCTGTCCAGCTTCAGTCAAACTCAACTTTCGTGTAGAACGATGTAAGAGTACGACTTCCATATCTTGCTCAAGAGAGCGTATTTGCTGGCTCACGGCACTTGTCGTAATTCCTAACTCACGAGCAGCGCCGCTAAATGAATTTTTTTCTACAACGCAAGCAAAGACACCCATTGCTCGGAGTTGATCTAACATAAATTTCCCTCATAAACTTATGAGAAGCTTCATCATTTGATAAAAGCAACTCATTGTATTATACGGGGATATTAAGCTTTTGCATTATAAATTTAATTATTTGGTAAAACAGCCGTCGGATTAATTGGTTTACCGTCTAAACGTACCTGAAACTCAAGCATTGTACGATTTGTACCCGACGAACCCATTTCGCCAATTTGCTGGCCGGCTTTTACAGCATCACCACTTTTGACATTCATTTTGCTGTTGTGTGCATAAGCGGTAATGTAGCCATTAATATGTTTGATTAAAATCAAGTTACCATATTCTTTGAGTCCATCAGCCGCATATACCACTTGCCCATCAGCAGCGGCAAAAATTGCATCACCCACATTGCCCGAATAACGCGTTCCTTTGATATTCGAGGCTAAGTTATAGCCTTGTAAAACCGTAGGACGAGATACAGGACTCACCCACCGTAAACTTGACGCCGTCACCACAGGTGTAGGTACTGTCGTACGCGTCACTGTTGTTGAAGGTGTCTTAGAGGCTTGAGTGACTGGTGCAGTTTGCGTTGGCAAAGCAATAGTTTGGCGTTGAATTGGCGCAGCTTGTGTCATCGCCTGAGTCGATGTGGTACGACGTGAACCGCCATTTTTCAGGCGAATCGACTGCCCAACATAAATACGATAAGGCTGTGCAATATCGTTCATTTCTGCAATGCTGACATAGCTCAATCCATAGCGAGCAGCGATGCCACTTAATGTGTCACCCGAACGGACTGTATAATAATCTGGAGCAGTCGCATAACGAGTCGCATTATTAATTTGTGGTTTTGACGCACAGCCTGTGATTACCACAGTGCTAATCACAGCAGCAGATAAAACAAGGGTCTTAAACAGTGCTGCAGGAGCGGCAATAACGCGATTTTGTGACACCGGGGACATCATCTTCCTCACTAATAATTCAAACTATAGTCATTATGAATGGGCTAAGATTAGCAAAAAACCGCTACAAAAGAGTTGCGGCATCGCCATTTTCACAAAGTTATAACATTAATACTTACGATTTAGATAACTCTGTATGTAAGTTATTCAAAATCTCGTAGTTTGTCGCATCCATTTGTATAGGCGTTACGCTCACATAACCATGCGCCACAGCAAAAAAGTCTGACTCAATATGCGTTAAACCTTTTTTCGGTTCTGCAACTGCCTCTCCAGCCAAACCAATCCAATACACTTGGCGTCCACGCGGATCTACATGACTGGTAATTGGTTTAGATTGTAAACGACGACCTTGATACGTCACTTTGGTGCCCTGAAGTTCAGGAACATCAGGAATATTCACATTCAAAATATGTCGTGGCGGCAAGGTTGGAAAACCCCGAGCAATAAAATCATGTACCCAGTTTGCCGCAATGGCATAATCTTGCGGGTTGTTATAGCTTCGTACATTTGGGCCAGCTAAAGAAACTGCAATTGCAGGCTGTTTCATTAAACGACCTTCAAAAGCTGCCCCTACTGTGCCTGAATATAAAACATCATCTCCTAAATTTGCACCGCTGTTAATACCACTCACAACGAGATCAAATTCAAAGTCGAACAAGCCATTCATGGACAAATAAACACAGTCCGCAGGCGTCCCATTAACCGCCCACATATCTGGTGCAATTTCGACCGGTCGTAATGGTCGATCTAAAGTTAAGGCACTTGAAAATCCACTGCGTTCACTTTCTGGAGCGACAATCACCACACGGCCGAGTGGGCGCAAAGCTTGTGCAAGTGCTTGGATACCGGGAGCAAAGACGCCATCATCGTTGGCTATTAAAATATTCACTGATTAATTCCGTAACTAATATAAATATATAAAATGACTCGCGAGAACATTTTATTGAAATATATGAATAATTATATATATTTGCTTTTCAACATCCAGCATCAATGTGTGTACAAAATGAATAAAATGATAGCATTTCGTGGTTTATTGGGTTTAGCTTTCGCAGTTGTTATTTCTCAGTCTGTAATTGCAAACAATGACTTTACTGTAGAAGAAGCAAATACCATCTTAAAAGAAGATATTGCAGCTGCACAAGTCATGTCTGAAGTTTGCCCAGCAATCATAGGTAAAAATGCTAAATTTGACGGCAACATCACAACGCTTACCAAATCATACCTTGCCGACTACTCTGATCAATCAATAACTTTAGAAAAATTACAGTCAGACAGCGAATATAAATCTGTACTTGAAGAAGCGCGCCAAGCGGCAAAACAAACGGATAAAGCTGAACAACAATCTGTTTGTGAAGATGTCTTAAACTACGAAGGCTAATCCATTTTTATGCGATTTATCATTTAAATGCGTAAAACGCATACAGATTTAGAGTCTTTATAAAAAGGATGAGTATTCACCTCATCCTTTTTTCTTTCACAATTTACTGATTTCCCAACAGCTTCAATACAATTTTCTACTGACCTCTTTCCTAAATGCGATTAAGCTAGACAAATTAAATTTTGCCTTATTAAATGAATTTAGGTTATTTGAATGAAAAACATTTTTGTAAAATCTCTTTGTGCACTAACTTTCTCTGCGGTTACTTTGGGTTCAATATCTGCACATGCAGCAAATGAAAAAATCGAAGTCACGCCGACGCCAGCAGTGACAACCCAAGAATTGGCGGCTATCTATGTACTTTCAGAAGTGTGTCCAAAATTAGTCAGTGATGGTGATCAACCAAAATTCGAGGCTGGCTATGCCAAGTTAGCGAAAGAATATATGCCAAGTGAAAAGAACCCTGTAAATGCATTACAGCAATTGAGCAAACAAAAAAGTTTCAAAGAAGCTTTAAAGGAAGCACAGTCTGATGCCAAGAAAGCTGGCGACAAGAAAAACGGTGCAATTTGCCAAGAATTAACCGCATACAGTAAATAATACCAATTGGTTACAATACTTTTAAAATAAGCACTTGCACCCCATAGCAGTCGGCCTAGCTTTGTCCTAAAATGCTAGGCTCTTTGTGCTCATACCTAAGTTATTGGAACCACCCAGAATGACCCGAAAAACCGCCCTTGCTGCATTGCTACTAGCACCTAGCTTTTCTTTTGCGGCAACCGTCTTATCTGCACCTCCAGAATTGAATAATAAATCTTATGTGCTGATGGACTATGAGACAGGGCAAATCCTTGCTTCTAAAAATGAAAATGAAAAATTAGCCCCTGCTTCAATGACAAAAATGATGACCAGTTACATCATTGAACAAAAGTTATTAAGCGGTGAGCTAACTGAAAATGAAAAAGTACGTATGAATGAGTCGGCTTGGTGTCGCGGTAGCAGCACTGAGTCATGTATGTACGTTCCGCTCAACGGTACTGCAACAGCGTTAGAAATGTTACGTGGTATTATCATTCAGTCAGGTAATGATGCTTCTAAAGCCATGGCAGAACACATTGCCGGCAATGAAGGCACATTTGCCCATATGATGAACCAAGAAGCAAAACGTATTGGTATGGTGAATACTCAGTTCATCAATGCCACTGGTATGCCTGCTGAGGGTCACTATTCAACTGCTAAAGATATGGCGACACTTGCTCAGCACATTATCCATGACAGTTCAAAATACTACCCAATCTATTCCGAGAAAGAGTTTACTTTCAATGGAATTAGACAAGGTAACCGTAATGCTCTGCTTTATACTGATCCAAGCGTAGATGGTTTAAAAACAGGTCATACTGAAGAAGCCGGTTATTGCTTAACCACTTCTGCAAAACGCGGCCCACTTCGCCTGATTTCAGTAATTTTTGGTGCGCCTAGCATGAATGAACGTGCATCACAAACACGTGAAATTTTAGCTTGGGGTTATGCAAACTTTGAAACTGTTAAAGTTCAACCTGCAAAACAAGTGCTTGCCAAAGCCAAAGTTTGGTACGGTAAAGAAAACGAAGTTCAAGTTGGTTTAGCTGAAAACTTTAACGTGACTATGCCTAAAGGCGAAGCAAACGCAATTAAAACCCAATTGGTTGTGCAACCTAAATTGACTGCACCTTTGAAACAAGGTCAAGTAGTTGGTAAATACGTTGCAACTCTAAATGGTAAAGTGATTGCGGAAAAACCGCTGGTTTCACTTCAAAATATTGAAGAAGCGGGTTTCTTTGCAAAAATGATTGATCACATCAAACAATTCTTTAGCAACTTATTCTAAGTTTGATGAAAACTCGATATTAAGACTAAAGTAAAGCATCTAGATTTCGGTCTAGGTGCTTTTTTATTTATACTGCCTAAAAACCTGTAGATGACTTTCCTATGAGCCAAAACATCCGCCCTTATTTAGACGCAGCTCCACACATTGATGACTCTTGTTATATTGATGAAATGTCTGTGGTGATTGGTGAAGTAACTTTGGCGGAAAATGTTTCAGTCTGGCCCTTTGCTGTGATTCGTGGTGATGTAAACCATATTCGTATTGGTAAAAACTCTAATGTACAAGATCACTCAATGTTGCATGTTAGTCATAAAAAAGCCGATAAACCTGAAGGTTCTCCACTGATTATTGGTGAAGATGTGACGATTGGTCATCATGTGAAATTACATGGTTGCACCATTGGTAATCGTGTTTTAGTCGGTATTGGTACGATTATTTTGGATGATGTCATTGTTGAAGATGATGTGATGATAGGTGCAGGCTCCCTTGTTCCACCCAATAAGGTTCTAGAAAGTGGTTATTTATATGTCGGTAGTCCTGTTAAGAAAGTTCGACCTTTAACAGATAAAGAAAAAGCGTTCTTGCCTTATTCAGCACAAAATTATGTGAAGGTGTCGAATAATTATCTTGATCAAAATAAATAATATACACATTCGTTTTTAGTTTTAACAATTGCAGCTTATGTCTCAACGTTTCATTGGCAGACAAATTCAAATACAGAGTAACTCTTTAATGTTGATTAAACCTTATACTTTATTAATTACTAGAATATTTTTTGCAGGCGTAATTTTAACCTCTAACACTGCTTTTGCGAATTCAACGCAGTGTAAAGATGATTATGAAAAAATCATTGCCAAAGAAATTAAAGATATCGGCACAGCCTTGAATAAGGGTAATTATGCATTAATCACCGAAAAAACAGATTCATCTATTATCAATTATGCAGGTGGTAAAGATAAATATAATGCCATATTAGAACTTGCTGCAAACTCCTTTAAACAAAATAAAATATATGTCTCTCAAGTTGAAACATATGCTCCTAAACAAAGTTATATCATTGGCAGAAATGAGTTTTGTGCAGTACCCAAACAAGTCACGATTTCTATGAATGGCCGCAAAATGACAGGTGATCTTTCCTTCATGCTTGCAGTACGTCCAATTGAAAGTAAGGAGTGGAAATACATTGATGGTACGGGTCTGCAAAAGAATCCTGATATGATTTACACGCTATTCCCTGATTTGCCTCGTGAGAGTAAAATTCCCTTCATTGAATAAAAATTAAATATTTAACATTACTACTTTTTTAAGCAAGTAGTTTTGAAAAGCAGTAATGTTAAATCTATAACAATTCGGTCAGTACTGGGCTAAAACTATAATTTCACTAACTAATTAAACAATACACTTTTATTTAACAATTTTTCTTACTATAAACAAAAGAAAATAAAACTGTATCATTCATATCATATGTAATTGACTCTACAGAACAATCCCAACCAAATGTTTCCAATAAAGATTTGCAAATAACATTCTTTACAGAATCTGATTTTGCATATTCTTCTAACAAATATATTTTATCTTTTGGAAATATATAATTATCCATCTGATATATTAATTTAATAGTTACACCATCTCTGTATATATCTTTCCAAACCGTATATACATTATTTTTCTTTGGCAGCGTTTGTTTAACGTCAAGAATTGCATCATCTACAAGCAACAACTTTTCATCAGCACTACTTTTTGCAGTACAACTAACCATTAACATCACAAAAATAAATAAACTTAGTATTTTCATCTAATTCTCAAAATAATTTTCAGTGTGAAGATACGTACAATGGATATATCTTACAAGATTCCTCCAGGCTCTTCTTAGTTCAATATTGAAACGCATCTCAAAGAAATTAAGAAAAAAATCAATCATAGCCACCGCTCCCTAAATTTTGTAGAATAGCGTTTTTACCCCATGGTGCTTTT
>NZ_JBLZXR010000065.1:1720-2590 GCF_050285345.1 Acinetobacter sp. | reverse complement strand
AATTGATGCAACTTTCCTGTCATACCTTCAGTCGAATGAAGGATTTATGCAAGAACTGGACCGCAAGCTGAACGATCCGATGAATAAGGAAATGGTCGCAGAGCTGGACGAGTCACCTATTCAGATTGACGGCTTTGCGCCAAAATTTGAAAGCTTTGAAGCATTGCAGACCTATCAAAATGCTGAAATACGCCGATTAAGCCGCCGTTTTGAGGGTATTACCGGGTTCGATGTGGGCTTGGGTAAAACCATGACTGCCATTGCAGCAGCTATCAATTTACATAATATCGGGATTAAAAAGCGTACCGCATTTGTGGTCCCATCGCATACCGTTTCCAAGTGGTATCGTGACATAAGCATGACCAAAACCGATATAAGTGACGTGCTGGTGATCGGTTCAAAAGGTAATAGCTTGAGCGCGGTCAATAGTAGCCATTATGGGGCTGATTTAAACTTGCTGATCCAGTCTAAACAGTGGCGCATGATTGTGATGACAAGTGATGCTTTCACTATGATTCCGCTGAAGGATTCAACCATTGAAAGCTACTATGAGCGCAAATTATCTAAATATGACCGTAGCAAAGATAAGGACCGGGAAGCTTACAAGGCATTCATGGCGGATAAAATTGCCGACTTACAGGGATCGGAAAAAGGCCGCTTGCCCTACTTTGAAGACTTGGGCATTGACTCAATTGTATTTGATGAAGCGCAAATGTTTAAAAACGGTGATGCCAGTGAGGGTACAGGTAACTTTAATACCATCCGGGGCTTGTCTTTGCTGGGTGAAAAACAGCTATCTACGCGGGCCATTTCAGCCAAAGTAAAATCAGAATATGTGCGAAAAACCAATTCGCTAGGTGATGGTGTGGT
>NZ_JBLZXR010000065.1:0-1710 GCF_050285345.1 Acinetobacter sp. | reverse complement strand
CTATCGCTTGCCGTGGGTGAAGCCAAAGCCAAAAATATTCTAGGCGGGGCATCGATTGAAACCGTAGACGATTTCTTGAGTACCTTTGCCAATACAGAATCTATTGAGGGCATGGATATTACAGGCGGCTTGCGTTCTGATGAAACCTTTACCGGGTTTAAAAACGTGGCCTTACTGAAAAATGCCTTGCATAGCATTGGTAATATTCAAACGGCGCGTGAAAATGATCTCAAAATTCCAGAACAGGAAGACGTGAAAACCAATATCGATTTAACGCCGTCAGACCGTATGGTGTTAAGCGATTTAAAACGTGCCTATGGTTTGGCCCGTCAAGCGGCGAAAGGTGGCGCAATTCAAGGCGATGCAGAGGATGCGCAATTTTTAGAGGAAATGTGTAAAAAACTGGGTGAACCCGTTGAATTGATAGCCCATCCATTTAACTTGATCATGAAAATGCAAGACCTGATCCTGATGGGTGAAGCCGCCGTGATGGAGCGCGGTTACTATATCGATTACATTTCACCAAAAGACGATACCTTGACGCAAAAGGTAGTCGATGCTTTCAATAAAAAGCCGCCTAAATTCACCACAAAACGGACCTATCCGCTGGTTGATGAAAGTGACCTGAAGATTAAAAACCGGGCGAAAAACTTTGGTGATTCTGATGAATATGAAATTACCGTTCGCGCCTATCTGGATGAAGATCAAAACCGCCTTTGCTTAACGGCCAATGATACAAAAGCTATCGCAATTTTATTTGAAATTGCCGCAAAACACGGGCTGGACCTGAAGCCTAGATTATCGGCTAAACTTCAGGCGATGATTGAAAACTTTAAGCTTGAGCAAATGAATCCGAAACATAACGGCCATGCCAAGCAAATCATTTTCTGTGACACGCTTGCCATGCACCATACGATTAAGCAAGCCTTGATTCAGTATTGCGGCATTGAAGCATCCCGGATTGCGATTTTAAACGCGGCCATTAAGCCAGACGGATCATCCGGGAAGGTAGGCACCGATGACGTGCAAGACATTCAAGACGGCTTTGCAAGCGATAAATACACCGTGGTTATTGCTAATAAAAAAGCAGATACCGGGATTGACTTGCAGCGCGGTACACAGGCCATTCACCATTTAACGACCGGATGGACCCCGGACAGCTTACAACAGCGTAACGGCCGTGGGGTGCGTCAGGGCAACCAACAGGAAAAAGTGCGTGTGTATATGTACAATGCCAATGGCACCTTTGATGAATACAAACTAAGTATTATCAATGGGAAATCAGACTGGATTTCTAAGCTGATGGACAAAGGCAGCAGCGCGGCGGGCACCCTGAAAGTTGCAGGTGAATTGTCAGATGATGATATGGATTCACTGATTCAGGCAGACAGTCAAGAAGCGATTGACGGACTGTTAAAAGCCCGAGCCGAGCGTGAAGAAAAAGCCCGTTTGGACCGTACCACAAAACAGACAGATTTGCTTTTAACCATTGCCCGCCGTTCATTCATGAAGGCACAGCGTACCCAAGCGCAAATCACTGAAGAAATGATTCTTGCTGATTTTAACAAGTACATTGCCTTGATGAAGCTGGAAAACAAAACAGCAAAAGAGGAAAAACTGACGGAATTGGAAAGCCGTAAACAGGCGATTATTCAGCAGTATGACGCCTATATCCCGAATAACACGATTGCAAACTGGAATAGCTCATTA
>NZ_JBLZXR010000064.1:0-11808 GCF_050285345.1 Acinetobacter sp. | reverse complement strand
CTTAGCTCAGTTGGTAGAGCGTCTGCCTTACAAGCAGAATGTCGGCGGTTCGATCCCGTCAGCGCCCACCATATTCTTCTCCCAAAAGCTTGCCTAATCAATTCGATTTACATAGAATCCGCTCTATAATAATTTTAATATTGTATGTGATCTATGAGAAATCCATATCAACGCAAGGCAGCGTTCAAAACTCAAACAACAAATTACAACCCACAAGACGTCTATAAGAAATTTATTGAACAGATGGTCATGCAGGGTAGCATCATTGCACTGTATCAAGATGGTTGGGCACTCTGCGCAACGCCAACAGGTCAACGTTCTTTCGCTATTTGGCAAAACCGTGGATTGGCACGACTGCTGATCAAAGACAATTGGGCTAATTACGAAATTCAAGAAATATCGCTTAAAGACTTTATTGAAAAAGTGATTCCTTTTTTACGCAGTGAAAGTACCACGATATCTTTAGACCTCACCCCAGAAGGTCAAAATATTTTAGTTGCACCAGAAAAACTGTTGCTCGATTTGAAAAATTATTTATATCAAGTTTATCAACAGCGTCCTGAAGTTTTTGAAAATGTTAAAATACCCTTGCCGCGCAGTATCCGATTGAATTAATTTAGGTTCTTTCAAACCTGCTATTCAAAATAAAAGCTTTAAAGGGGTTATTTTGCTGCTCGCTCTTTAATATTCATTCAATACCCAACCACTGATATAGGCGAAATATTCACGTAACCATGAGTTATAGCGGATATATACTGGTGTTGGCGCGCTGATGGTATAAATTTGCGTATAGCCAAGGTGTTTGGCAATCGCTTGAGCTCTAGGTAGATGAAAATCACTGGTTGCAATGGCAATGGGTGCATTTAAACTGATATTCAAATCGTGAAGAATTTTTTGACTGTTGATTAGGTTTAATTCAGTACTGGTACTTTGTGCTTCCTGATAAATACGCTGCGCAGAAATAGGGTAGTGCTTGAGCAAATAGGTTTGCATCACTTCAGCTTCACTGATGCTTTCTTTAAAACCAAGGCCACCAGTCATAATCAGCTTGGTATGTGGCTGTTGCAAAGCAACGGTTGCCGCTGCATCCAAACGCGCTTGCAAGGTGGGTGAGGGGTGTCCATTTTCGATACCACTGCCGAGCACTATAATGGCTTTGAGTGCAGGTAAATCTGCTGATTTGGATATGTTGTACTGTAGGTAGGTAAAGAATATCAGCAGACTGATCAGCCAAATCCAAAAAATGCACCACGCTGTGCGCCAAAGTTTTTGTATGCGAGGATGCTGTTGTAAGATTTTTTGAATGGAAGAGGAAAATAGTCCAAAAATTAAGAAAATAATACCGAGGATCAGCGGGATGAAAATTCCTAAATGTATTTTATCTTGGAGTAATAACCAAATACTGTCCGTGACTAAAATCATACCTGCAAGTAGCAGGAAAAATCTTTTTATATTCATGGATATTTTTGATGTAGAGCAGTGATCGATTATCAGTAGTTTATCGAGATTAAGCACAATAAAAAACCAGACAATTTGTCTGGTTTTTTATTTAACGGTATTTAGTGTTAATAAACATCGTATTAGTAAACATCACGGCGGTAACGGCCATCACTACGTAATTGTTCAACTAAATCACGACCTAAAATATCCATGAGTGCATTATCAACATCGCTGGCCATGCCATGAATGCTACCACAGACATAGATGACAGCACCTTGTTCAATCCACGATTTTAACAGGGTGGCTTGTTCACGTAATTTGTGGTGAACATAAACTTTTTCCTGTTGGTCGCGTGAGAAGCACAGATCAATTTGCTGCACCAATCCCGTGGTTTGCCATGCTTCAATCGTGCTTTGATAGAAGAAATCATGTTCACGTTGACGTTCCCCGAAGATTAGCCAGTTTTGCGTATAGTCTTGACGCACACGTGCATGTAATAAACTCATCAGACCTGCGATACCTGTCCCATTTCCGATACAGATAATTGGACGGTTATCCGCAATCAGATGGAAGGATTCATTGGTCCGAATCCGTAGATGTACCGTACTGTTGATCGCAGCATGTTGAGTTAACCAGCCTGAGCCAAGTCCCAACTCACCTTGAGTATTTGATTGTTGACGAACCACCAGACGAAGCACTTGCTGCGTTGGAATACTGGCAATCGAGTATTCACGTGAAGGCAATGTCGGGAGTTGTTCCAGTAAATGATCAAGATTGGCAAAAGGTTCAACCTCAACCGTAAGGTCACGATCCCAAAGTGCAGCTTCAATCGGTTGTCGAGTTGAATCTACACGTTGACCCGATTGCAATTGATGCTGTTGCATAAATGCTGCAATACGTTCGGCACTATTTCCCGGTTGTATTTCAGCAATATCGCCCGCTTGCCAATTGGCTTCGTGCTGTGGATTTAATTCAACATTAAATGCAGGAGCGCCTAAGCTGTTTGGATTGAGCAGGTCACGTTTACTTAAGGTCCATGTATCAAAAGTTTTTTCAATATGCATACCTTGTAATTCAAGCTTTGTGGCTTTGGCAAGTGCGCTATTCCATGCTTGAATTGCTTGTGCATCACCATTATCGACTTCGATGGTATTGAACAAGGCTTTTGCACCGTTGGTTTGCATCCACGTATAGAGGGCATGACCAAAGCTACAGAAAGTCTCTGAATATTCTGTCGAACCCAATGCCAATACTGCAAATTCAATATGACTTAAATCAAGTTTTTGCGACATGATTTTACGTGCAAAGCTTGAAGCTAAATCAGGTGCTTCACCTGTACCATAAGTACTGGCAACGAATAATACTTGTGTTGCTTGGGTGAAATCTTGAGTTGTCAGTTGCTGAATAGATTTGACCGTAGCAGGCTGACGCGCCTCTTGTAAGCTGGTCGCCGTACGCCATGCCAATTGCTCCGACATACCCGTTTGTGATGCATAGCAAATCAGCCATGCTTTTGCATGTGGATCGACTGTTACAGGTGCCAAGCTTTGACGTGCTTGTTGGGTCAGTTTCTTTTGTTTACGGCGTTTCAGATACAGCATCCAGCCGGTCACAAAGAATAGCGGCATCATTAGCGACGCAATGACCACAAAGAACTGATAGATCGGGCCAAAGAAGCTACCACGATGCACAGGAAGCATGCTGCTCATGATTTTTTCATTCAGCTTTTTATCTGCATACAATTCCACATCAATCAACGTCGAACGTTGATAATTGTAGGTGGCTTTGTTGCGTGCGCGCTCATGTTGCGGTTCTGCATCGACAAAGCTAACTTCAAGTTGACCATCTGCCTTTTTAGGGATGTTGAGGGTCACACTCGAATACGCACGTCCCACTTGTTGGTTAAATCCAGTCCAGCTTTGCGTCAATGCTTGATTAATTTGATCAGGTTTTAAGCCAGCTTTTTCACGACCTTCGCCAGCTTGTTGCTTGCCATGGCCTTCTTTCAATTTCGCCGGTTTTTGTTGTAATTGTGCTTGAGGACGTTCAACTCCCAAGACTTTAAACATGCCACCACGCCACCAGTCATATGACCAATACAATCCCGTACAGGCTAAAACCAGATAAAAAATAATGACCCAAGTCCCGACTACTGCATGCAAGTCCCAAAGGAAATTACGGCCTTTAAGTTTCGGTTTAACTGCCAACCATTGTTTAACAGAATGTCTTTTCGGCCAGCGTAAATACAAACCACTCAAGACGAAGTAGATCAGCATGAGCGTACATGCACCGGTGATTTGTTTACCCACAGGACCAACAGTCAAATTACGATGCAGTTGTTGCACAAATTGGAAGAATTCTTGTCCCTTAATCTCAGGTAATACTTCGGCGGTGTAGGGGTTCACCATCATGTTATAGCCGCGTTTTGCACCTTCTTTCACAATATTTACGCTACTGGATGCACTTGGATCATGCGCAATGGTGACGCTATTAATCTTCATTTCAGGATTGGATTGGCTGAAATGTTGATACAACTGAGCAGGACTAAGTTTTGGTTGTTGTGGTACCTGAACCGTGTAACTGTCCTGATTGATTGCTTTAAGTATTTGTTGTTCATAGGAATAAATAGCACCTGTCACTCCCATAAGAGAGAGAATTAAACCCGCGCTGATCCCCAAGAACCAATGAATTTGGAATAAGGTCTTTTTGAACATGATGGAGGAAGTATTTCTAAAGGTGGCAGAATTACATCGAATTATAAACGATGATGACGCGAAGAATATGGATTTTGTAAGTAATATTCATTCTCATTATTGTTATTTTCAATAATAAATACAAAGTTAAACAAAATAAAAAACCTCCGACGAGGGGAGGTTTTTTATTTAAATCCGATGAAGGGACTTAAACTTGTTTTGCAGGACCTACAGATTCAACAAGGTGTTTACGAATAGTCGAAAATGGGAACTTTTTGCTGTCCATGCGTTTAGGCAAAATGTAAGCACCATCTTGACCTTTCACTTTAAAGTTTAAAAGAATGAAGTCAGGTGTGTCATACCATTCGTGAATGTCTTTCCAGCCTACAGTCATGGTACCCATGTTGGCGCCCATACGTTGCTGCATTGAAATGCCATGCGGTTGCACTCCCATACGAATGCCTTTAATTTCTTGAACAGGCACTTCGTTGAGTTTGCGTTTTGCGTACCATTCGATCCCGAACTTGCGAACAAGGAAGTAGATAACTACACAGACAATAGCTACCCAGCAAAATACAGTTGAGTAGTTCTGAATGAAAATTAGGCCCAATACTGCAAGTGCAATAATTGCTCCCATAATTAACCATGCTTTTTGGCCAATTTTAAAGTTGCTGCGAGATAGAACAAGTTGTGCATAACGTTGTTCTTCTTCAGAAATTTCATAAGCCACTGGCTCTAATGTATAGGCGTATAAATTTTTTGCGGTCATAGTGAAAGTAACAGATTTTAAACTGTAAAAAGTTTAGCATCATTTAACCCAATTCAGTGAGTATATTGTTCCAAAATCAGCCAAATTATAAAGAAGCCAGCTCGGTTGACTCACGATCATGTTCATGACTCAAATTTTGTTTCAACTGACTAAATTGATTCAGTACATTAAACATCAGTGAAAGCTGTTGTAGCACAATCAGTGATTTCTGATCTTCATCATTATTTTGCGACAAACGCTGACGAATTTCTTGCAACATGTTTTGCGCACTTAAGTCTGGAACTTCATCTCGCAGTAATGCCCCTTGAATATCGTCGAGGGCTTTATCCAATAATTTCAGTACCTGCTGATCTAAAATTTTGTCACGATGTGCACCAAGTGCAGCAATATAACTAATAAAAGTATGGTTCAGACACAGAAACTCAAAGGCTAGGGCTTTTTGTGATGGATCGAAATCTGGTTCGGTCGCTAAGGTTGAAATGAGCGATGCGACTTCGGCATCGGTATTATGAGCAGCACGGCGCACAATTCGATAATTTAAGCCATTGTTACGGCCAGATTTGTATTGTTCGACCACTTCGGCCAAATAATTGCATTGCGCTTGAATCGATCGGCTGATGGTGCGTGGCAAACGACGAAATTTCCAGTCGGGGAAAATAAAGCTCACACCAAACCAAGCCAAGGCACAGCCAATTAAGGTGTCGATCATACGTGGAATAGCCGCAGCAAAGCCCATGCCATCTAAATTGAAGTTAATTAACGCCAAAATGGTAATGAAAGCCGTGGCTTGAGCATATTGCTTACTGCGTAATTCAAAGAATAACACTCCGCTAATAATTAACAGCAATAATTGGCCTTCGACCGACGGAACAAAATACAAAATGGCATAGCCCAAGCATATACCGACTAAGGTGCCAATAATGCGTAAATGGAGACGGCGTTTGGTGGCGTTAAAGTTAGGTTGGCTGACAAAGAGTGCGGTTAGTAAAATCCAATACCCATAACTAATATTCGTTACTTGTACGAAGATATAACCAATCAATAAGACAATAGAAAGTCGAACCGCATGGCGGAATAAAACCGATTCTGGACTTAAATGTTGTTTAAATCGAATGACAATATCATCCCAACCTTTTAGGTCATCGTCTTTTAAGCGACTTTCAATTACAGCTTGTTTATCGATGTATCGTTCCGTTTCGACATTACGTAGCTGAGCATCGATGCCTTTTAAGTTTTGATACAGTGAAAAGAGGGAATTAATCCAAACTTCATCATATTGTTGTTCTTGGCGAAGTTTTTCTAATGATAGTTTGAGATTATGAAACGCATGCTTAAAGCGCTGATTATGATGATAAGGTTTGCGTTGTAAAATGCTCAAACTTAAATCTTTACAAGCTTTGCCTTGAATCGAGAGCACGCGTTGAAAGCGGAACAAAATATCGCTGTGTTCAAAAATGCGGGTCAGCTTTTGATAGTCAATATGGGCAGAATCGGCACGTTCATGAATGTCTTGTGCCACAAAATAATATTGTAGGCTACGACGGGTATCTTTTTGCCCACGGTCACCTTTTAAACGGGTCAGTAGCGCCGTTTTCATGTCGTTGAAAATACCAATTAATTTGCCATTTTCCAGCGACAGTTCAATCAGACTTTGCTGATAGCTTTCAGGGGTCATGTCGACATCAAATAAATTAGATTTGGCAAACAGGAAATCACCGAGGGAAGAATAACTTTGTGCTAATTTGTCTTGAACTTGGCGTACCGGAAAGAGCAGAAAACTAATGGTGGATAACAGGCCATACCAAATCGCACCGATGACCAATAAGCCAGCTTGCGTATACCAATTTTCAAATAACTCAACACCGAGCATGGAATAGACTGAAATTACCAAACAGCCGTAGGAAATGGTGGCATAACGTCGACCCAATGAACCCAATAAAATCCAGCCAAGGCATGAAACGATTAAGCCGATGGCAAATAAAATGGGGTAAGGGAAGAGTACATAAATAGAAACCGCAGTAATAAAGAAACCAATATAAGTATAAATTTGATTCAGAATCCGCACCGAAAAACGGTCATCAATATCACTCAGCCCCGCAGCCACCACACCCAAAGTCAGTGGAATGGTCATTAATTGTTGATCTAAATAATAAGGAACAAAGGCTGTACCTGCGAAGGCAATCACCATGCGCAGGTTATACATAAAGGTGGTGTTATAGGTTGCTTGTTTCAGACGTGCGAGCCAGGTGTTCAAAATAATTCCTTTGCTGAGGCAATAGAGCTGAATATATGTGTATAGCGTGATTTGTCACATTGAAGTCAAGAAATAATACTATGCACAGTGTAAACTTGTCTGCACACTTGCTTGTGATTAATGAAATATTATTATGTCAGGGACTCACTCAGAAACGGATTTTTCTCAGCGTTGGATTTTGCTGCTGGCCTTACTGACGGCACTGGGGCCGTTATCGATCGATATGTATTTGCCTGCTTTGCCACAAATGGCGGAGGATTTTCAGGTCAGTACGCAACAAGTAGCCAACAGTTTGCCTGCTTACTTTTTAGGGTTGGCAATTGGTCAGTTAATTTATGGCCCTGTCAGTGACCGTATTGGCCGTAAAAAACCTTTATATTTTGGCCTGATTTTATATGTGGTCGCGAGTTTTCTTTGTATCTTTGCTGACAATGAATGGAGTTTGATTGCTGCGCGTGTGCTACAAGCCTTAGGTGGATGTGTGGGGGTCGTCATTGCTCGTGCTGCAATTCGTGACCGCTTGAGCATGCAAGCCTCAGCTCATGCATTTGCCAGTATGATGATCGTCACCACCATTGCTCCAATCATTGCGCCTACACTGGGAGCATGGGTACTGAGTGTCTTTGAATGGCAGTTTATTTTTGCCCTGTTAATGTTGGTCGGGGTGATTTGTTTGGTCTGCGTGCATTTCTTTTTCCAAGAAACTTTGGCGGTTGAGCGTCGGCTGAATTTAAGCTTTAAACAGGTGCTGTATTTATATGCTGCGATTTTGCAGGATGAAACTTTCCGTAAACCGATGTTTGCAGGCAGTTTCTCTGGCGCGGTTTTATTTTGTTATATCAGCGCGTCATCGGCGATTTTGATGGATGATTATGGCCTAAGCCAACAACATTTTGCCTATGTTTTTGGTGGCAACGCTGTCGGCATTATGCTGTTTGCTACGATCAATAAGAAACTCGCGACACGACTTGATGTGCGACATCGTTTACAAATCGGCAATGTGCTTCAATTGTGCGGTGTATTGATTTTACTGGGTGCGGGTATTTTCAATCAAAGCTCAATTGCGGTGGTTATGTTTGGGATGTTCCTTTGTGTAGCTGCAATAGGGTTTACTGGACCGAATGCCATGGCGCTTGCCATGTCTGAACAGGGCGCGCGAGCGGGGACCGCAAGTGCAATTATGGGCAGTGCTCAATTTACCTGTGGTCTGTTGGGTGGTGTGCTTCTTAACTTTTTGCTGTGGTCGGTACTGACCAATATGGCGATCATCATGTTGGTCTGTGTGCTGATTGCGATGTTTACCATTCGTAGCTTAAAGGCACCGATAATCGCAAAATAAAGAAAAGAATGAATCTGATTGAGTTAAGCTTTTATGTAATATGTCTGATTTTTAATTCTTTTATAATACTCAAAAAGTATACATTTAGATCTTTAAGGTATTTGGGGTGAGTGTTTTTGCCATCATATTCTGCTATAAACCAGTTTTTATTAAATACTTTAGTACGATTCTAGAGAAAGTAACTGTAAATTCATATTTTTCCGCTAAAATGTTTCGTTAACGAAACACTTTATTGATGGCTTTTCTGCGACTAAAGCACGGATAGGCAGCGTTAATTTTGTCCGTTCAAATAGCGTAAAGTACAAAATAAAGTACCCGGAGATGGGACTTACAACAATGACAGGACAATAGAGAGCTTAGGATGAAAACTCAAACTGTATTTAATCCAATGAAAACCCTTGTTTTAGCGATGAGTTTGGCAACAATCTCAATGGCGCATGCGGGCAGTAATGATGCTGAAGTTGCAAAACTACGTGCAGAAGTTGCAGAACTTAAAAGCTTGATTCAAGCGCAGCAGCAGGTTCAAGTACAACAGCAAGCTGAAATTCAACAAGTAAAAGCAGCGCCAGTTGTGGCGTCAAAACCTGCTTCACCTTTTGCTGGTTTAAAATCGAAAGCTGGTGCAGATGTCAATCTATACGGTTTTGTCCGCGGTGATGCGAACTACATCATTGAGGGTGCGGATAATGACTTCAACAATGTGCATACATCGACTGGTACAACGAAAGATAAATTACGCGCAACAGCAAAAACCACACGTTTAGGTTTAGATTTTACAGCGCCAGTAGGTGGAGACAATAAGGTTGGTGGTAAAGTAGAAATGGATTTTGCAGGAACAAATGATGCTCTGCGTATCCGTCATGCGTATTTAACATACAACAACTGGTTATTCGGTCAAACTACGTCAAACTTCCTGTCTAGCCACGCGCCTGAAATGATTGATTTCAATACTAACGCAGGCGGTGGTACAACACGTGTACCGCAAGTGCGCTATAACTTCAAACTGGCACCAAAAACTCAATTATTTGTAGCAGCAGAAGAAGGCGATAGTAAGGCTTCGAAAAATATCATTGCTAATCCACCAAAAGATACTGTAACTGATTCGGCAGTTCAATATAGCCTTCCTGCATTAACTGCAAAAGTTACTCAAGGTTATGCAGATGGTAAAGGTAATGCTTCTGGTCGTGCTTTAGTTGAACATCACAAAGTTCAAGATGGTAATGATGATAAAGTAGGTTGGGGCTTGGCTGCAGGTACATCTTATGAGGTGACTAACCAACTGAAACTGAATGGTGATGTATCGTATGTTGAAGGCAATAGCAACTATTTATATGGCTCAAATACAGCATATGTTGTAGGTGCGAACGGTGATATTGAGCAGAATAAATTTACTGCTGTACAAGTCGGTGCAACCTATAAGTTCAATGAAAAACTGCGTTCGACTTTAGCGTATGGCGCATTATTTGCCGATGATGATACTACTTATGCAAAAACTTTCAAAGATGCAGGCAATACATCAGCAAACAAAGAAGTTCAGCAAGCTTGGTTAAACGTAATTTATTCACCAGTTAAGCCAATTGACTTAGGTGTGGAATATGTAAACGGTAAGCGTGAAGCATTTACAGGTAAAACATTCAAAGATAACCGTGTTGGCTTGATGGCTAAATACAGCTTTTAATCCAATCATTTAGATGAGTGTGTAAAAGCCTCAAAGTAAGTGACTTCAACCATGGCTATGTCATGGTTGAAGTTAAATCAAAAGACCTGAATTCTAAACGTGAAGTGATGCGTGCAAACCAATACTTTAACGCTACGGAATTCAGGTTTTTTATATCTTAGATTGGTATTTAAATGTAAGCGTCCGCTGAACACACCTTATGAATTCATCCTATAAGCCTTAATTTAGTCCCCACTTAAAAACAAGTGGGGACTTAAATTTATGACTACAAATAATCAGACATCCATCGCATCTCTTGCGAAAAAACGAAGAACATACAGTGCTGAATTTAAACAGCAGATCGTTCAGGCTTGTAAAGCACCGGACGTTTCAATTGCTTCGGTCGCTTTGCAACATGGATTGAATACAAATCTTGTATCCAAATGGATTCGCTTAATTGATGGTAAGCCAGGGAATGATCGCTCACCACTACCGAATAAACCTGCATTTATTGCCTTATCTTGCTCTGCACCATTAGATCCTACTCCTACTGACATGTTAAAGGTTCAAATTACTTTACCCCACTCAAAAGCAGAAATTGGCTTGAAATGGCAAGTATCAGAAATATCTGCTTTAGCAGAATTACTCAAGGTACTTGCAACATGATCCGCATCGATGAAATCTGGCTCTCCACCCAACCTCTGGATATGCGAGCAGGGATGGATACGGTCATGGCGCAGATTATGAAAGCCTTTGGCTCAATCAAACCGCATTGCGCCTACCTGTTCTGTAATAAACGTGGCCATCGTATGAAAGTGCTGGTACATGATGGACTGGGCATCTGGCTGTGTGCCAGGCGGCTGGAACAGGGAAAATTCCACTGGGCTCAAGTTCACCAAGGTGAAACCGTGGCCCTCAACCCGGAACAGTTACAGGCACTGATCCAGGGTTTGCCCTGGCAGCGCATTGGACGACAGCAGGTGGTCACAATGCTCTAAACCAGGCTCGACCATTCTGCCATCCTCCAAACGTTCTATTTCATTCTTCTCATGACCTCAGGCATACTGCGGTCATGAATACGCTGCCAGATTTAAGCCAACTGACCCATGAACAACTGCTGGAATTCACCCGGCAGTTGGCGATGCAGCATCAACAACTCGCAGAAGATAAACAACAATTAGATGCTCAAGTTCAACATCTGGAAGTATCAAATCAACAATTAGATGCCAAAGTTCAACATCTTGAAGTCACCAATCAGCAATTAGATTCTAAAGTTCAGCATCTTTCTATTCTCAATCAAAAATACGAGCATGAACTGGCGCTGTTTAAACAGCACAAATTCGGTAGTAAAAACGAACATCTCACCGCAAAACAAATCCATCTGTGGGATGAGGCGGTCGAAGAAGATATCGCAGCAGTCGATCTGGAACTGGAGCGGCTGAATGCAGATAAAACCGATGCAGCGACACAGAAAGCCAAAGCAAATAAACCTAAACGTCGACTGCTGCCCGATCATCTACACACCATTCGTATTGAGCATGAACCAACATCAACCCAATGTGCTTGTGGCTGCCAACTCCGTCGTATCGGCGAAGATATCAGTGAAAAACTGAATTTCAGACCGGCACAGTTCTATAAGGAACAGCATGTGCGTGG
>NZ_JBLZXR010000063.1:0-28806 GCF_050285345.1 Acinetobacter sp. | reverse complement strand
CTATTTCTATCTCTAAATTTTGGTAGGTATATCCAGACTCGAACTGGAGACCTCTACGATGTCAACGTAGTATCTTTTCAACATAATCAATAATTTAATTTAATATGACGTAATATTGACGTAAACACAAGATTATCCACAGTCTGTAATTAGCTGTGTAACAACATTATAACATGTCTAATCAAACTAGCTAATCTTCCTCTTTCAAACTTTTCACACCATTAACAGATGTTTTAAAACCAACGCTCTTGTCAATATTATGTGTACATTGCTCAACAATCCAATCCCCAGCAATTCCCTCTCTGAAATTCACAAGTGTTATTGGCATTTCTGCTGAAATTTGCGGGTTACCAGGTAAGTTTAAACTTAATTTTTCCTCACCACGGCGTGACTGGTCAAGTGATGCTTGAGCACCAGCATATGCACTTTTTTCATCTTGATAAGTATGTCTTAATCTTCTTACAGGTTCGCCATCTCCGACTTTAACTTCTTTTCTTTTAGCACCTTTTTTATCGTGCCAATAAGCTATCACAGTACCTGCACTATCACTCGTGCTCGACGTCATTTCCCAATCGCTCACTTGTTCTTTAGCCAAAATCAAATTAGGTAAGTCAATATCGCCACGTTTTACGAAAAGTAGCTTTCCACCTGCAGGTTTACAGATCACATCGTACCTTTTAGCGATACGTAATAAAAAGTTTAAATCCGATTCATCAGACTGATCAAAATGCGGGAGTTTAATTTTAGCAACAGCATCACTTACAAACGGATCTAAACCATGCTCCCTTGCAATTTTAGTAACCACTGCAGATACGCTTGTATCTTTTGGCCATGATCTTGTTTTTTGAGATGCTAATGATGTAATTCCGCTTTTACTTGTCAATTGAGGTACAGCACGACCACGAATAACCATTTTTTCAGGTGGACCTGATAAAGAAACTTCACTGACTATATAAAGCCCCATATCCACCATTGCCAAGTCATACCCCATAGAGATTCTTAACTCAGCACCTTTTTTAGGTAATTCAATAGGGCGAATGGGATCGTCAATTAAAGATATTTCACAAGTATCTGATTCATAACCTGTACCATCAGTAATAGAGATATATTCGTATAAATCTGAAATGATGCCTGTAATGTCTTGTTCATTCGCAATGACAGAGAAGCACGGCTTTAATCCCATAATTTCACCTTCTGCTTTTCAGTTGATTGCTTTACTTCAGGCAATTCAATCAAGATACCAGCTGGCAATATTGATGGATGATCTGTAATGCCAAAATTTGCTTCAATGATGTTTTCCACTACCTTATTGTTTGTATTTCCATAATAGCGGTAAGCAATTTCATCTAAAGTGTCGCCATCTTTTGTTGAATATTGAGCCATTTATATACCTATTGCATTCATTACTGTGCCAAGCAAACCTAAGCGCTCAGGACTATCTGAGTATTTACGCATATTCACCGTAAATTCTTGACGCCGAGGAACACCAAAAGCAGCAAATTTGGTTTGACCTTCGGTAATGCTATTGATGATCCAATAACCTAAAATTCTACCTGTACCACTCACAAGTAATTGAGGTTGCCCTGTTGCAGCCAATGCCCTGAGGTCGTCAATTTGCCCAGTACCACCTTTAAACTCTGGATAAACTACACCAGTTAATGAAATTGCATCTTCACCTGGTCCTAAATACTGTAGATTATCCCAACCACCAAAAACTGCTTGCTCTCCCCACTTATAATTTGTAGTGCGGTTTAATTCTTGATATGCCGCGGTATAAATACAAAATTTAAAAGTTCCAAGGCGCATCATCGTTAGGAATGTACCGTAAATCTGACCGTCCATTATTGTGCATACCCCGCATCTAACATTGAACCACGCTGAGCTACACCATTTGCCCTGTTAATTTTCTGCATGACCAAGTTAGCAATTTCATTTGGATTCTGCCCTGGTGCTGCATGAACTGTAATTGGTTGATTAAAATGCTGTGTTACTGATGGTTTAGTGCCACTTGCTCCACGAATTTGTGGTGCTGAATTTGTTCGATAAGGAACTGATGCTCTTGATTGTGAAGTAGGTGTACTTTTGGGAGAGCCAAAGATTGTATTTTTAACAGCACCAAAGAAACTACCCACTGTTGGTGTTTTATTTGCCAGTTCCGCAACCTTTCCAATAATTCCACCAATATTCTTGTGAATCCATGACAGACTATCAACCAACAAACGAACAGGTGTAAGAGCTAAAGTAATACCATTACCAACGATTTTTCCAAATGATTCACCAGCACTTGTAGCACTCTTTAATTGTTCTTCTGTCGCTTTTGCAGGAGATAATAGTTTCACAAACCAGTCATACACAATTCCAATGCCACGACCTATTAATTGAATAACAGGCTCTAGCCAAGACATCGATTTATATAAATCTGTAAAAGATGTAATAACAGGTTCAAGTCCTTGTTTTAAACCAGTCCAAAAACCACTAAAGAAGGCTTTGATTCGATCCCAATATTTGTAAATTAAAACACCTGCTGCAACAGCAGCTGCAGCAGCTATCCCCCATGGTGTACGTAGAAGAATAAAACCAACTTGTTTAACTATTGGAACAACCATACCAAAGGCAGATTTCAACAATCCTATTGGATTAAGTAAAGCTTTAAATGCTTTCCCTGCAATACCACCGGATACGGACAATCGAGTAAACACACCAAACAAAGATAAAATAGGTGATTTAATTGCAAAAATAGCCAAACGTGCAACTAATAATCCAACTTTAAATGCACCTAAAGCTACAACTGTGGTCACTATAAATTTAGTTAGCTTTGGATGTTCTTTAGACCAATCTGCAAATACAGAAACAACATTTCCAACACTTGCCATAATTGAATTTACTGCAGGTAAAAGAACACTACCAATATTGACAGCTAACTCTGAACCTCGGTTTTTAAAGGTTTGCCACTGTGCCTCGGTTGTTTCCATTCGAGCCTTAAATTCTCGACTCATACTTCCACTTGCATCGCTACTTGTAGAAAGGCGTAATTGTTTTTCTAACTCAGCCCTATTCTCCATTAATTTAGAGAATGTATCCCAATGTTCAGCACCAAATAACGTAGCCACCGCATCAATTTGAGATGTTTGCCCATCCTTAGCAATCTTTGGAAGCTCTTTGATTTTATCCATAACTTCAAATATGGTGCCGATTGCATCAGTTTGCATACCACGACCCAATTGACCAGTCGTTAAGTCTAATTCTTTGACCATTTCTCTAAATGGTTTTGACTGAGTATTAGCAGCACCTAGTTTTGAAAATACGGCGTTAATGGCCGTTGATGACGTTTCAGCTTTTTCACCAAGTGTAAGCAATGTTGAACCCAAGGCAGCTGTATGCTTGTCTGAGATTTTAACCATTGCAGCCGTACCACCAACACGTTGCATAAAGTCGATAATATCTTTACCAGAAGCAATAGCATTATCATCAAGATAGTTAATGGTATCCGCTAAATCACCAATATTCTTGATTGGAATTTTATACATGTTAGCAATCTTACCCATGTCCTGAGCAAGCTGATCGACTGGCAATTCAAAAGCAGTACCCATCTCTGCAACCACTTGAGTAAATTCAATTACATCTTTTTTAGCAACACCCATTTTTAGTGATTCAGCCACCATTGATGCAATTTCATTTGTTGCAATAGGCAGAGTCCGTCCAAGTAATTGGACTTCTTTCTGCATGTTGAAAAAGTCTTTGGTTAGCTTACCGCTTTCATCTCGTGCACCGTCTAACTGTTTAGCTATACCAAGCATTGCTGTTTCAAACTTTGCAGCCATAAATACAGGTGCACCTAAAGTAACCGTTGTAGCAATTGCTGACCCAATTTGACTTGTTAATTGTTTTATTTTTTCTTGGTTCTGCACACGTGCCGATTCAACTCGAGTTAATTTTTCTTGTGCTTTCGTCAGTCTATTTAGTTCATTCGTAACAGATAAATACCGTGCTCGCAAATTATCAACGTTTTTACCCATGCTTCCGAAAGTACGAATAGACTCGCCCAGCAAAGATTGTTGTTTTTTAACACGCTGAATTTCAGAACCAATTTTACCGAGCTGTGATGTTGTACTACCTATTGCAGTGCGTAGAGAACCTGCAATTTCACCACCAATCGTGATAATGGCATTTAATTTCTTATTTGACATTTCATCTGACACACTTAAACCAATGTGCCATTTTGTTATTTTTAATACCTTTGATTCATTATTCACTTATGCAAAGAAAAACCGCAATTAAGCGGTTTCTCTTGGTAATCCATCACACCACCAAATCAATCGTGAAATTGGTAACTTCTCAATTTCAGTCAATGACCATGATGTAAATGATGATAGTGCAATAACATGCTGACGAATGTTATTTGCACTTAAGATGTAAAAAGTCGATATGAATCCTGAATGCGACCATAATCACGTAAACCCAAACCTTTAATAAAATCGGGTTCAATTTCGCAAAGATTTGCAAACATAGTAATTTCTTGTTCAGCATTGGACTTACCTTTGCTTTGTAATTCAGCTGTCAGTAAATCTTGTACTGTTGGCTCACGCATATCTACAAATTGAATGCCACCATAAGGACGACTTAATTCAATTGTGTTTTTGCCCTCACCTTCCTTAATATAATCTTTTTCTTGATTTTCCATCTTTTACATTCCTAATGCTGAGCGAATATCTGCAAGTACATCTGTACCGTTAATAATGCGGACCATATTGATCACATCAATTTCATGAATTACTTGACCACCAATGGTTTGTTTGTAATACGTCAAAGACAAATCATATTTGTCTTTAGGTGCTTCACCAGCTTTTGATGTGCCTTGGTTGATTTTGACAATTTTACCCGTCAAATTATGAACTACAGCAGTTGTAGTACCATCATATGATTCCATCGCTTCGCGCACTGTAAATGAAGTTTGACTACCTTCTTTCACACCAAACAAAGACAAGACATCACGATCATGTGCATTCAAAGTAAAGTCAGCAACTAACTTTTCCATCCCCATTGTGATATCAATCGGGGCATCCATACCACCAGCGCGGTATTCTTCAGTTTGTAAAGACAATTCAGGCATATTGGCTTCATCTGTGTTACCAGCATAGCCACGACCATCAACAAATAAATTAAAATTCTTACGAATATCCTTTGCAACACCCATCTCAAATACTCCTTAAGAAAAAATCTCTTTGATATAGTCATTAACCAAGTGAGAACGGAAAATAATATGCTCGGCTGGATACACTGGCGTAAAGTCAAAATCGAAATAGATTTTCCCTTGTGCGATTTGATCTGCTGAATTTAGATCAGGGTCTGCCCAACAAGAACCACCCAAAATAGCACCGATGTTTGTGAGGTAACGCAAGTAAGCATTCACACCCTCAATCACATCATCTACATAAGTTTTTGTAATGCCACGATCTACAGCCCAAAGGTGTGCAGCTTTTAATGATTCATCAATCATATCTGCTGTACGTACAACACATAAGAATGCCCATTTTGAATCACTTGAAAGTGTGCGGTTGCCCCAAAGACGATAACCCTGTTGGCGGATAATTGTTGTGATATTTTTTTCATTGAGCAAATTCGCACGACAATTCGCGTCACCCATTGCAAAATCAATTGCGCGAGCAGTACCAACAATACCATTAATTTCTTGGTTAGACGGAGACCACCACCAACCACGATCATTATCTGATTTAGCAATTAAACCAGCAACACAAGCACTTGCCCATTCTTGAGAAGTTTCACCGTCGACTGATTTTAAAACTTTAGGATCGACTAAAAATACGCGTTTAGAACCAAAGTCTTCTGAGTATGCAATTGCATCAGCATCATTAGTGTTAGGACCATCGGCAACAATGACTGCTTTTAAGCGCTCTGCAATACCAATTAATTCCGCAACAACTGGATTTGATGTGGCTGGTGTTTCGCCAACTGCTTCTGTACGAGTGTGTGTAAAACCAGGTGCAATTAGAATTTTAGGAACAAAGCCTGTGATGTTTTCAGATGCTAGGAATGCATGAACACCTTCATATGTGCCAGTGTTTGCATCAACACCCCCAATTACATTTGCTAGTGTAGCTGGAGCTGTTTCCTCTTCATCGATACGCACAACAATAACCACGGCGCCAATTTGATCAAAAATAGAATCAAGCACTTGTGGTAACGTTCCTGTTTCACCAAGCTTTGCTGCAAGCGTGCGTGACCCCGCAATTAAAACAGGTTTGTTCAGTGGAAAAATTAAAGGATCAGCTTCTGGTGCAGACCCGATCAAACCAATAGTGGAACTACGCACAGTAGTGATGGGGCGTGCACCATCATCTACCGTGACGTTTTGAATCCCATGTAAAAATAAATCGCTCATTAACCGCAATCTCAGTTGAAGATTTTAGTCAATTTTTACTCTTTAGCCTTTAATTTTCATTATTCACAATTGCACTTAAATTATAGTTTTGATGCCTTATAAAAACCCAGAGATTACTAAAATGCCTAATTTAGATAGGCTCTTCTTTTTTGAAGCACGTTAAAGCACTTTGATTTGATAAATTAGTTACTTGGATCCCCTGATTTGTTAAATAATGGCTAGCAAAAGAAAAAGCTCTGAAAATAACATCAATGCATTCGCCTAGTTGGGTTGGCTGCATATTACTTTTGCATTCATAAAACCTAGGTAAGTTAAAATTATTCAAATCCACGCCAGCCATTAATATCTGCTTATAATTCAGATATGCACAAAGCTGTAATGCAACATACGCGACAGTGTGATGATCAAATACACCTCTAAAAATATCCTTTGAGAAACCCAAATCTCCATCTATAATAAAATCTTTATCCTCATCACTCACTGTAATCTTTTTAGACATAAATTGTTCAATTTGCATATTTTTAATAGGTTCAATAACCTTCAATACACAGCTTATCGTGTTTATATTTTTTTCCATTATTATTTTCAAACAATCAGCTGTAACGAACACTACCCCATCTATATTCAATATTTTAAGCATTAAATCCCATCTACTTTTCACGAAGTTTTCGTCTATAACCACATAATATTTAAAATTTATATCTTGTAAATTTATGGCACCATTCATGCCAATGAAATCATAATTCCCCACATATTTATTAAAATCTATATCTTTAATCGAAGGTCCTGAAGCAATCATAACAATACTATTTTGTTTAACTTCAGTACTAACTTTCGAATTATCAAATATTACCTGCTCATTTAGGTAATAAATACTTTGAATAACATTGTCACTTCGATACACCTTAAAGTAAGGAAAATATATCCGGTTGTGTCTTAACGACTTAGCATGTGTAATTTTATATAAAAATTTAAAAAAATTATTAAATCTAGAGATTTTCATTACTATTGAGGTCCAATATAAAAGTTAATTAGCTAAAATCAATACTACTAAAAAAACAAAAAGAAATAAGTTTAGTTTATAATCAAACTATTAGTTCATTCCCAAGACCAGAAAAAATGTTGACCGTCTTTAGTTTCCATACCAACGATTATCTCTATACTCGCCATGCAGAAATTTTGGCAGCATCAGCTAAAAAGTTTAATATAAATATTGATTTGACTACAGTAAATAGAAATGATTGGCAAAAAATCATCACATTTAAACCCACCTTCATTAACCAAATGCGTAAGAAACTTGAAGGACCTATACTCTTTGTAGATGCTGATGCGATAATTTTAGAAGATGTCAGACCATACTTTAGTACTATCAAAGAAGACATTGGTGTTCATTATCTTAATGACACTGAATTACTTAGCGGAACAATTTTTATAAATGATACTAAGAATGCTCGTGAATTAATCAGTGAATGGCAGAAACTTTCTTTAGAAAATCCTGACGTCTGGGATCAAAAAATATTGCAATCATTACTAGATGATTGGATAGCTAAAGGTAAAATTTCTTTAAATAAAATACCAATTAGATACACCCAAATTTTTGACTTGAATCCTGAAGCGATTCCTCCAGCAATCGAACATTTACAAGCTAGTCGAGATAAACGTTGGTTAAAAAATTTCCAAAAAAAACATCATTTAAAAAGAATTTGGATGTTATCTAAATTCAGCAAGGCAACTAAAAACATTAGGCTTAGACATGATTCTGTTAATGATCGTGCTAATCAATTAGCAATAGATCTTCAAATCAATCTTAAAGAACTTATTAGTGATGAAATCTAATAAATTTCAATAAATTACAGAGAAAACTTCCTAAAAAATCAAGTTTTTAAATTTAATATTTTTGTAGAGTGATTTAAATATGATTCCTAAAATTATTCATTATTGTTGGTTTGGTAAAAACCCCATTCCTGAAGAACAATTAAAATTCATTAGTACATGGAAGGAAATTTGCCCTGATTGGGAAATCATTCTTTGGAATGAAAATAATTTTGATATTGATAGCACACAATTTACAAAGAAAGCATATGAATTAAAAAAATATGCTTTTGTTAGTGATTATGTCAGAGTATGGGCTTTAAATAAGTTTGGTGGAGTGTATTTAGATACTGATGTTGAACTTAAAAAGAATATTGATTGTTTTTTAGAAAATGAAGCCTTTAGTTGCTTTGAAACAGAAGGTATACCATTTACATCTGCTGTTTGGGGTAGCAAACAGAACCATTCTTTGCTTAAAAAACTGTTGAATTACTATGAAAATAAAGAATACAGTTTGTCTGAAAAAGCAAATACCATATTAATTGGAGGCATCTTAAAAAGAGACTTTGGTATCAATCCATCAGATAATAAAAAGCAGGTTGGATTTGATGGCTGTGATAGTATCAATATATTTGCTTCTAACTATTTCTGTTTAGATCTTTCAGTAAATTATGCTTCGCATCACTTTTTTGACTCATGGGCAGATTCACGAAAAAAAAATCCGTATAAAAACACTATCCATGAGAAATATTATATTAATAGTTTAAAAAGTGGTGACTCTTATAGTAAGAACACTATTAAGAACTTTTCAAGAAACTTGAGCTTTAAAAATTTACTATGGATAATTAAATATTATTTAAAAAACATCCTTAAACAATAATAGCTAAAAGCCCTCCTTTAGGGCTTAGCTATATAAATTATTGCACTTTTTTATTTTAAATGACGCGCAACGAAGTTATTTCTATGTTTTTTGAAATAATTAGGCTAAATAAATATTTCACTACACGTAATGCTATTTCAATTTCCTTAAATAATTTCTATAACTATTTAAGGAAATATTTACATAACAACTAAAGAGTTGAAGCCTGTTCCCAAAACTCATCAATATCTAAATCTGTTTTTCCAAGAATATCACGCATAACATCAATGCTGGGGTCTGTACGAACAAAATTAGTAGCTTCTTTAAATCCAAGCATTGTGAGCTCACGTGTGGATTCATCTTCAATCAACATGATTTGAGCTTCAATATCAGAAGACTTAAAGCCCATTTCAAGTAAGCCACGCATAAATTGATAGCGTTTGAGTTTTGGATATTGTGAACGCTTATATGCGAGTTTTTCTTCTTCGGAGCGTGGATCAACCCAGTCTGTACCGTTCCATTCAGTATGAAACTGTGTGAGCTTTGGTGTTTCATGTTTTAAAATTTCAGCATTAGTCATTAATCTGTATTGAGTTAAATCAATCCAATCAACCACATTTACATTGTCTTCAAAGTAACAAACTTCTGATAAATCACTCTTAATATATTTTTGCATTATTTAGATTCCTTTACAGAGATTCCGCCTTCCACATTTAAATATTTATATTTTTCATTTGGATTAACAGGAACACCAATAAATGATGATTTGTAATCTGAGCCATATCTGCTGCAAGACTCCCCAACCTCTATCTGCTCTCCGTTTACCGTTTCGACTTGCACCGCAACTCGTGCTGCATTGTTTCCATTTGCTTTTACTGTAACAGTAAGAAAAATAACTTTAGGTAATGTGTTGGTGTACCAAGTGTTAGCAACTCTTTCCGATGTCACATCTTTCCAAGATTGACCAACCCCAAACATTTGACCATTTAAAACTTTACCCTGTGCAGCAGTTAAAGCTTCAGTCGTACTTGTACTCGTTAAAGTATTGTTAAGCTTTACAGCACCTGCAGCGCTTGTTGATGCAGCAGGAAGTCGCGCAACAGGTACAGTACCACTACTGATTTTAGAACCATCAATTGCAGTTGTTGCAATTGCAATGTTTGCCGAACCATCAAACCCTGTTGCTGTTCCCGTTACAGCTCCTGAAATTGCAATTGTTCTTGCTTCCTTTAGTTTTGTGGCACTAACAGCATTAGAATTTTTATCAAGCTTGTTATCCTGCAAAACTTTCGCTTGTTTTGCAGATACGGGTTTATTTGAATCATTCGTGGTTAAGTCGTCTACGATTTCAGAACGTTTAATAAAGTTTTCTTCTACCCATGCTTGAGATGCATAAATTAACGATTCATCTAACATGATTTCAACAACAGAACCATCTGTTACATTTTGCGTAAATCTAAGTCGATATTCACTTACACCCGATGGGTCTGCAACTTTTTCAAAAGGAGCATGTGAACCATGTGAAATTAACTTTCCATTCGCAATGATTCCCATCTCTCGCACCCAAAACCCACCAATACTGGATGGGATAATCGTTTCAATCACAATCCAATTAGCATTTGTTGCGTGTCGCTCGTATTTAGTGACAGCTTGACGATGAACTTCACGTACTAGAGATGTTCGTGCCTTATTTGGGGTTGGTACTGAACCGTTACCATCTCCAAAAGCAATATGAGTGATATTCAACTTTGTATTTGTGGCAATTGCATTCGCTATTTCAGCGTCACCTAAATTTGTTGTGACATTATAATATTCAGCCATTTATGCCCTCGGCTCACTTGTATACGTTAATGCTGTTTGATGCACAATAATGTTGCGTATCGTTAAAATTGGGTTAATTGTTACGGTAAGGTTTGCTAAATGCCGTGATGCTGCTTTAGATTCAGATACCAATCTATTTATTTCACTGTATGTTTCAGCATTTAAACTTTTGCCAATGACGTTTAGCTCTAAATTAAAAGTACCTGGTACTAAATTAGGTTCTGCCTTAAACCATTCAATTAAAGTCACTTCATAACCAAAAGGTTCTAATGCTTTCTTAATAGCTGTAGGTGTGCCTTTTAAACGATGTAAGTCACGTGATTCTTTAATGACTTTCCGTTTTAAAGCTTCTTGCCAGTTCTCATCCCAATAATCGACTGACTTTTGCCATGCAATAAATGGTAAAAACTGTGATGGAACATGATCAATATCTTTGATGATACGAATTGATGGCAATTCAAAAGCATCAATACCAACTTCAGCAAGCTTTCTTTCTAGATCTGTAGCATTTGGAGGAAGTAAAGTTTTCAAATTACACCTCCAACAGTAATGTTTTTAGCCGTACAGTATGGATGGTGATAACTATCCATCACCAAATCTGCTGTCGGTGAAATAATTTCTACTCGTTCAATACCATCCACGTGCAATGCTGCATAAATTGCAGATAGATAGATACTTTCACCGTTTTTTTTAGCATTTTTAATGTATTTATCTAAACGAAGATTTGCTGCTTCAAGTAACAAAGCATCTTCTGCATTTTTACCGACATATAGAGTCGCTTCAATTTGATAATTCGTCGCTATACTTGAGATAACAATTGGGCGATCACATACAGGACGTACTTCTTCTGGATCAAGAGCAGCTTGCACAATTTGAACGAGTTCTGCTGATGCTTGACCATTTACACTATCAACTTGTGTAATCACAACATCTAGTAAATACGGATTATCTTGTTCTGATCGAACCTTAATACCATCCACACGACCATCAGCGGATAATGTGAAATAGCGGTACGCATTTGCAGATCCAGCCGTATTCATACCATCGAAGGATAAAACACAACGTTCACGCAATCGCTCATCAGATTCATACACAGCTTCAACGGGTGGAATTACCGTGTTATCTGCGGGCGTGACGACTAAGCGTGTTAGCCCGTATTCTGTTAAAGCCAAATGATCTAAATCTGATTTTTCCGCATAAGCAAGCAACAAAGATCTAGCGTCAGCATTACATTTTGCTTGATACAGCATTTCCAGATATGCATTTTCTTGTAGTAACTTCACTACTGGTTCAGATTCTCGTTGTAATAATTCTCGTACTGCTTGCTGTTCAGATGCATCATATAGAGATATAAAACTTTCTTTTCTTTTTGTAAAAATGGCTTCGTAGCTTAATTCTGTGATTAAGCTAGGCGGTAAAAGCTGTGAAAAATCGACTGTACTCATTTGCCCACCACGATTCCGTCCAATTGAACAGTTTTTCCATCAAGTTTGTATTTACCAGTAACTCTTAGAACAATCTGTCCTACCACTGCTCCAGTCACATCTACAGCACTAACCACCAGACGATCTTCCCACTTCATTAATGCTTCAGCTGTTTCTGCAACAATATCAACCACTGTGCTTCTGTTAATTGGTGCATCAATTAACTCAAATAATCGAGAGCCATAATCGCGGCGCATAACACGTGAACCAATCGGAGTATTTAAAATGTCGGCTATGGACTGTTTTAAATGCTCCAATCCTGTTAATTCACGGCCCGTTTCAGCATTCATACCCATTAAACGACACCTCCCGAATTACCACCGCCTGTTTGCACACCACTATGTTTATGGCTTTCACCAATATTTTTACCGTCATGCGTCAACGTACCACCACTCATAGCAACGTTACCTTTTAAGGTTGCAGTTCCACCACTGCCACCCATACTTAATGACTTAGCTACGGTTAAATTTCCTGTACAAACAGTATTAGGTGCATCCATAGTGATTGTTGACTCAGCTTGTATTTGAGCTGTATTGCATCGAATAACGACATGACCACTAGAAGCCGAGGCATCAACGAATAGTGTGTGACTTGATTTGTCATACTCGATAGTTGTGCCATCCGCAAAAACACGCTTCGGATTTTCACTATCACCTACGTTGGGAAAAGCATCTTGAGAAATAGCAAAAGCAATCACACCTTGTGATAGGTCTCCCGATGGAGATAAAACTAAAACCTGCTCACCTTTGGTATAGCCACCATTCCATGATCGATCAGCACCTGCACGATCTTTTGACCATTCTAGATCCGTAACCAACTCACCATCAAAATCAACAGTTGCGGTACCAGCATCAAAATCAACACTGTGTATACGCCCTATCTTTATAAAATTTGCAAGAATACGATCGATCTGTGCTAATGCATAACTCATGGCAGTATCTCCTGATAAGCACTTGAATGAGCGCTACCAATTTCAGGTGACCAACTAAACCATGCTGTAGGCGTTACACCTTCAGATTTCCAAATACTCTCACCAATATGAATAGGTATGGAAAAATCCACACGCCAAACATCGTAGCGATCTAGTCCAGGATAAAATGCATCTTCAGTCACATCTAAAAGAGTTAATGGACCTGTTTTTAACTCATGAAAATGTTTGTTTTTAAATAGGTATTGAGCTAGTTTTAAGGCAAGTGTTCTTACCTTTAATTTTGCAAAAGTTGGATTGTCTTGTTCTTTTTCCATCGCATCAATGACAACTCGTGCTTCAATGCGAGCAAACATAGGCAATTGCTCTGTACCTGCATCTTCTTCCAGATTCAATTCAAAGTCAGGAACCTCAAGCAACAATGCTGGTAAATTTTCTTTTTTTAATGGCGAGCGTTCATTTTCACTTCGATAAAATTCAATCAACTTAAAATCATCTTTAAATTGATCTGAAAGTTTTTTTACAATATTGTCATGCATTGCAACAATATCTGTTCCTTCTATCGCATCTGCCATTTCAATTCATGCTCCAAAACTTTAAAAAATTGCTCTTGGTACCCATTAGAAAAAGCCTGTCCATCTAAATATGAATCTGCTTTTTCTTTAATTTCTAACGTTTGCTTTTCAAGTGGCAAACGCCCTTTTCCTTGTCTTTTAAAAACTTGACCTTTGGCAATAAAAGCACTGTCTCGCTTATGCTTACCAGCAGTCACACCGCGTTTTGTTTCACGCGCATTTAAATGAATAAGTGATATTTCGTTTAAGCCATACCAGAGGTTGATCGTCCAACCTGTATTTGTTTTTTGAATCGTCGTCTTACGCATTCTTCTGCGTAAAACCTTCTGCATAACTTGTAATTCAGCACTCAAACCTTTTACTGTTCTGGTTTGAATCCACTTAGCCATCTTATTTAAAGTGCGGCTTAATGCTGTATTAACTTGTTTTTCCGTAGGCTCTAACTCGGCAATAATTGATTCAATGCCTTGAGCACTAATATCAAGTGAAATCATTCATTCACTTCAAGCTTAAGGATTGACATTCCAGTGCCATCTTGCTGTGGATACGTCATCACATGAAATTTTCGACCATCAGAAAGTAACAAACCATCACCGCGTGCAACACCTTTAACGTCACTTGATTTGCATGTAAAGCGTGGCTGAGCATCATCAACTTCATATTCACCGAGCTGAGCATTTAAATACGGCTCATCAAATATGCCTGTTACTGGCTTATCATCAGATCCATTTGCAAACTGAACCGTTGCAGTAATAGCAAAACCACCTACTGCATCAGTTTGTAGAAAAACTTCTAAATTTTCCCAGCTCGGCGAAGTCATTATTCGTCTGCCGCAGCTGCTTGAATCGCTTCGATTAATGCATCCTTGGTAAGCGATGCATCAAGTTCAATTTCATATTCATGCAGTGCAAATTCAACCAATTGGGCTTTTGTCATTTTAGCCAAATCAATTTCGTCATCTGCCGCCTGGGTAAAATCAGCTTCTTCAACCAACACCCCACGACCACGCGCTAATAAATCTTTTGCAAGATCTTGATCAACTTCAACTTCAGTGCCAGCAACACGAATTTCACCATCAATTGCAACAGCAGAAGTTAAAGCGATAACAACTGTAAGTTTCTTAACCATTTTTATGTGCCTATATAGAGTCTAAAGACAGGTTTGAAACCAGCATTAAGCTGATTTCTTGCCATAGCAAATTGATGCAGTATTGCGAAGAATAAAGTCTACGTCTTGGAAAGCAACCACACGCAGGCCACCAGATGAACTTAGAGAGTACGGGTCAACCGTAATATCAAGCCCCCCCCAAAGTGCGATGATTAAGTCAGCAAAGTTACCGAAGAACACATCACCATTTGCAATTTGATTGGTTACTTCTGTGCGGTAACCATTCATAGTATTGCCTGCTTCCCAGATTGTACTTTCTGTACCAGTTCCAAAACGTGCAGCTGTTTTTGCATGACCACGCATTGCTGAGTTAATTACATACGCCATACGGTCTGCTTCTGCATTATCAGATGCGATTTCAGATTCCATTTGCACTAATTCAGCGAAAGTAGGATTATCCGCAGTAAAATTAACAGCATTGATACCTGAGATATTTTTTAAGCCCAAAGGCTGATTTGTTGTTCCTGTACCGTAATACGCAGCATGATCAAGTTTTAGTGCAATAGAACGGTTTAAATCATTCCAAACTAAATTTTCTGCTGCAGGTGAACTTTGCTGTAAAAGCTTACGTGTAATTTCAACACGACCAGCCACCGTTTTAGGTGATGCTTTTAATTGTGAAGTTACTGGGTTTGAGTTCTGTACTTCAGCAGCCTCTCCTACCCAATATGCTTCTGATGAAGACGTTTGCTTTGGAATATCAATATCACCGACCAAACCGCCCATCACTTGTCCAAGTTGCATAATGGTGGTTCGACTACGAAGCATTTCAACAAACAAATCTGCTCGATGATCTTCAGCAACAAGACTTGCACCGGAGCTTGAAGTACCGCCTTTTTCAAACGCACGGTTTAAAACATCACTCGGCACTAAAATACCTTGTGCAGTACGACCATAAGCTTTTTCAGCTTCACGACTACATTCAAGCTCAAAAGCCGCTGCTTCTTTATCAGCCTGTGTTGCATGCGGTAACATCGCACGAATTGCACGTGATAAGCTGAATTGATTAATTTCAGAATCAGACAAACCAAGGTTACTATCACGCGTCTGTTCGCGTAACGGTTTGCTTTGTTTTTCATGAGTTCGTTCTAGAATTGCAGCTTGCAAATCTGTTGCTGTTTTATTTTCATCAATAAATTGACGAATTAAATCACCTGCACCAAAACGCTCACCTAAAGCAATAATATCGCTTACACGTTTACGCTCAGCTTGTACGCCATGTTGTGCTGTGTCATCAACAGCACGAACCAATTCGATTGCACCAAAACGCTTACCATCTGCATCTACTTGTTGACGTACTTGGTTACCCTTTTCGTCTGTAAAATGTTCCCAATTCATAATCTGTGTTCTCTGCTGATGAGGAATTTGAATATTGTTTATTTTTTCATTTTGCAAATTCGCAGGTACGTTTTCATTATTCACAATTGCAGAACGACCAACACCTACTGCTGTATCTGCTGGAATTGATACAGATGAGATTTCATAAGGTTGCCATTCTGTAATTAAGTACACGTCTTCATTTTCACGTTGCTCTTTTAAAATGGCTTTTTTAATGCTGTACCCAACACTGATGTTTGTGCGAATCAAATCATGAATATCTTGTAATACATCTTCACCACGCGCTGACTTACTTAAGCGTACCAAGGCACGACCTTTACGCTGAGATTGATCTAACCAAGCACTTTCAACCACTCCAACTTGATCGCGTGAGTTATGATCCATTAAGAATGGGGCACGATTAAGCAGGCGTGTGAAATCAATTGCACCTGGACTGTGGTCTAAAATTTCAATACCAAACCAACGACCAACTTCCGTTTCACTTGAAAAAGAAAGCTCAACTGTTCTCTTTTCCATATCTACTTTAAAATCATCTACAACATAATTACGAAGCAAAGTTTCTTTGTTAAAGTCTGGTAGAGGCTTCGTTTGTGATGCGTCACGTGTCAATGATGTACCCGCTAATGCTAAAGCCATATTCATGCGTTTAAGTTTCATTAAATACCTTCCTTCGGACGACCAACCGCCCCTGATTGTTTGCGCCCCATACTGGCAAGTACCATTTCTTCTGCTGTCTCGTCAGAGAATCCTTGATTGATGTATTCATCTTTCATATTTTTTAAATCGCGAGCTGTTTCCGCCCAAACAGTCTGTGGATCTTTACCTTGTTCACGAATGACAGAACCTGGAGAAGTCAGCATGTTATTTTTTGCTTTTTCAGCCGCAGCAACTTCACTAGATGGATCAATCCAAGACCAACGACGTGGTTGCCATGAAACTTTGCTTAAGCGATCAAACTCCATTGCAGAATAAGGTGTGCCGTTTTTCTTTTTGATATAACCTCTCAATAATGAGTATTTCAGCCATTCCATAAAAACAGGCTCAATAAGAGATTCAATTAGCCACTGTTGAAGCTCTTTCCAATGTTCACGCTCATCTAATGTGCCTTGGCGAATACTTGAAAAATTGACGTTTTCCAAATCTGAAGCAAGGTTGTTGTATAAAACCCCCATGCCTGCCGCCATCGATCTAAGCATTGCTTTGTGAAATGGCAAAAACTCACCCGTTGGATAATTTGGAGACCACTCTTTTAATTCTGCACCCTCAGGTAACATCGGGAATTCACCAGCTTGTGATTCAATTTGAATTTCATCATCTTCTTCAAATTTAGGACCGAAACCATCTCGCCACTGAATAAAGCCCATTTTGTTAGCAGAAACACGTGCATTCACAATTGCAGAGTCTTCAAATTCTGAAATTTGATGTAAGCGAAATAAACTTGTAGAAGTCCAAGGCAAGCCACGCTTTTGACCTGTCATTTCTTCTAAAAAGCCATGTATAACGTCTGCTGCTTCAACTCGCGTATAGTTATTTGTGGCCGTGCGATAATGAACATCATCTCCATTTGTGGCACTGAAGTAATAAGCGATAGGCTTCCCATATTCATTGAACTCAATACCCTGACGAATAAAGCGACCATTATTCAACTTTGCGTTGTAATCAACAGGACAACGCTGAGCATCAATAAGCTGTAAAGAGAATCCCCACTCGCTTGCTAAATCGCCCCGAATGATTCTTGCAAAAAATTCACCGTCTTTAGCTGCGGAAACAACACATGAACGTTGAATAGAACGCCACGTTTGAAGATTTCGTATGTCGCAGTTTTTCTTTTTATTCCATTCTAACCATGCAAACTCAATTGCATCATTTGCATGAGAATCAAGTTTCCCATCTGATTTTTTAACTTGCGCCTGCAATGTTACGCCAGTAGGTCCAACAACGTTCTGGTGCACCATTCGTACGAAGTTTTTTGCATAATCATTGTTTGAACATTGCTCACGACTACGTGCCACTAATATTCTTTGACTACGCTCAACAACACGATCTGCATTAATAGGCGTGGATGGCCACTTACTATTTAAACGACTTGTTGCTGCCGCCTTAAATGTACGAACCATATTTCGGTAAAGTTTTCTAGGCTTACTGACAACCACATCTTTAAGCTCTGCCACATGTGGTGTTCTAAGCTGCTCTTCTTTTTTAAATCCAAACATAAGCTACCCCAAACGCACACGTAATGATTTACCAAACATACTTTTGCCAGCAAGTTTTGCTTCTTCACGGCTGACTTCAGCTCGATACTGATCACGTAGTTTCTTTAAAGTTTCTAGTGGTGTTCGATATAGTTCACGGTTGTTAATTCTGTATCGCTCTTGGTCAAGACTTGCACGCCCTTCGATGGTTGCTTCAATTGCATCTAATGTTTTACGTGCATGGCTTCTTAAATCGTGGCTCGTAGATACCGTTGCTAAATCTGCTTTAATTTCAATAGCACCAGCTTCAAGTTCATCTACTTCACCAGATTCAGTGTGAATTGCTCGAAGTGAATAACCGTAATGACCTGCTTTATATTCTCTTGTGACTAGAGCGGAAATATTGAATATATGCATATTGCCCTGTGGCTCTGACTGCATATCAATTGCATGAGCACCACGTAAATAGGCGTGAATTATCCAATTGGAGGCGGGGTAAGCAGTCAAATTCAAACTAAATTTAAACGTGGTACCTGCTTTGATTTGGTTTGGAAATTGCTGACCACTCATGTATTTTTAACCAAAAATGCGTGTTTTCTTGGTTTTATCATCATTTTTTAAGTGGTTTTTTTCATTATTCACAATTGTAAAAGCCGCCTAAAAAGGCGGCTTTTTCTAAGAAAAATCTAATTTAAGAGCAAGCACCTGCTTGTTGGGCTCCATAAGTTGCTTGATCCTTTGTATATTTATCACCAGCACTCGATGAAAGTTGATCAATCAATCCCTTACAAGAGAAACCTGTCATTTCTAAATAACGCTTTGCAGAAAGGGCAGCTTGTTCATCCCAATCAACGCTTAGACTATCTACAGCAATTGTTGCATCGGCTTTATCATAACCATCACCAGCACTAGATGATAATTGATCAATTAAGCCATTACGTGAAAAGCTAGAAAATGAAAGGTACTGCTTTGCAGATCTAATTGCATTTAATTGTGGGCTTGTAAAGCTTTGTTCTGCCTCAGCCACCTTTTTTGGCTCAACAGCTTCAATAGTCTCTGTTACTTGTTCAGTTTTCACAGGTGTTACTTGCTCAACTCCTTTATTCTCAACAACGCTTACTGATTGTTGTTTTTGCTCATCTGACATTGTTATATTAAAAAGCAACCCTGAAATAATCATTGCAGAAAAAAATATTAAAAAAACTTTCCCTCTTGTTTTTAATTTAACAATACTAGGTTTAATCAAGCCTATAATCAGTAAAATAAAAAAAACAACATTTAATAGCGCAAAAACCCCATTTAAAATAGCCATACATTCCCTATTCAGTACAGTTTAAAAATAAACCAATACTGTAACAAAATTTAATCACTTTTTATTACCAAATATCCTCTTTTTCTTAATAACTGTATTCTTGATAGCTGGCATGACTATTTTTGCTTGTGGCTTTTTAACAACCTTACGTTTAACAACAGTTTTAGGCTTAGATTCGGTATTCTCTTTATTTTCAATCACAGGTTGATCTGACACATCTATTGATACACGCTCAGCTACACGCTTTAAATTCGGCTGCATAATTTTTAAAGCAGCCAAAGCATATACACGACAATCCAGTGCTTCATTTCGTGCACGATCAGGTTTGTGCCACTCACGAATTGGCTGTCCTTTGACATAGCGAATAATCAATTTTTCAGCCGTTAATTGTCTATACCATTCACTTTCTCGGTCATGCGGAAAGTGACAATAACCAGGTCCTTTCTTTTCTAAATCTAAACGGCGCATTACAGTAAGTTTTGCTTCATCTACACCCACAATAAATAAATCAACTTTCCGTTTATCTTTGCCTGTTTGCTTACGCTGTGGACTTTGCACAATTGGCATGCCCCAACCTGCACGCCCTTTAATTGCAAATAATTTTCTATTTCTACGGCTTTTTACATATTCATAGGCACGTTGTGTATAGCCAGCTGTACCACCTGTATCTAAACATGCGGCAGAAATACTAAGTTGAGCACCAGATTCATGTAAATATGTAGCTTCAAGTATATCGTCTAACTCTTCCCAAATTTCGTCACCAAGGGGATCACCCCAAAGTACACGGTAATCAATAGACCAACTTTCCTCACCAACTCCCCAAGCAACAATCTCAAGCTCTAAACGATCCATCTGCATATCAATACCGCACGTTAAATACACACCTGCGTTAGGCACACGTGCGACATATTCTTCGGCACGTAATTGGAGTACTTCAGGATCTGCCTTATCACCATTTTCTTCGTACGTTTCACCTAGTGATACGTTTACAAATACTTGCAAATCATCAAGTGCCAACTTATCCAAATAAGACTGCACAATGTCACGCATTTTACGAAATGTAGAAAGCATCTCTGGTGCATGAAAACTAACATGACCCTTAAATGGTTTTTCTGCTTTCCAACCATGGCCAAGCTTTTCAGCATTACGAATTGAAGCAATACGTTCACCATCTGACCATACTTCACCACAGCATTCACATTTATAACCTGCTGTCTCAACATCATGCTCTTGATCTAAATCTTCTTTAGCATCTTGAATATTGGTAGATTTACGCCCCTGCCAAGTGACATTTTCCCATCGCAAGAATTGAGCTTCACCGCAATGTGGACAAGGTACATAATAGCGACGCATATCCCCTTGCTTAAATGCATTTTCAACACGACTCGCACCTGCAATTGTAGGTGTACTTGATTCTGTTCTTAGTGCTTGATCTCCAAATGTTGCAGAACGCTGAGCAAGTAATTCAATTGGATCACCTTCTGCCGTTGCCTCCATACCGTCAATTTCATCTGCATGTGTAATTGGTGCAGAACGTGAGCGTAATGTCTTTGGAGAGCCTGCCCATGAAAACATCAACCAACCACCAACGTAAGAGATCATGCGACTGTTATTCACACCGTCACGGCTACGTGGCTTGGCCATCTTTTGTGAAATAGATTTATTCGCTTCAATCATTGGACGAAGCTTTGTTTCTAAAAATGTTTGTACGTCGCCTTGTGTCGGCTGTACGAATATTTGTGATTTAGGCTCATGAGCAATGAAATAACCTGTCGCACATTGCTGAATAGTAGTTTTACCAAGCTGTGCGCCTGTCATGTAAGTTACACGACGTACCCCATATTCTTTGATGGCATCAATCATCCCTCGTTGATATGGTGCATTATCAAAATTAATAGGGCCTGGTATCGCATTACCAACAGGGATCTTAATATTTTTTTCTGCCCACTTACTTGGCAGAATATCTGGTGGCGGTACCAGATGATGCATAGAGCGTTTTACAGCATCAAGAACAGATCCATAATTACTGAATATAGAAAGATCACTCAATCTCTTCCTCCTCCAGCTCTTCTTCAGCTGAAGTTTCAAGTGCTAAGATCAGCTCAGCTTTTAATTTTTCTTTAAATGTACGCTCGTCCGTTTCACCTAATAATTGTAAAACGGCACGTTGTGGCACATTCATAATATTTGCACGTATAGCAGCGAATACCATAGATTGAGCACGTTCAAATTCCGCAATTAAAGCCACTTCACCTTTTTTTTCAGCAAGCTCCAATTCAGCAAGTTCAGTTTCTGCTTTTTGTTTCCGAAGCTTAAGCTCGTCCATATCATCTGGAATATCGCCTGTTGCGCGATCAACTGCTTCGTCTTGTAGCCATGATGAAATTTGGGCTGTATTAAACTTCCATTCTTGCCCTTTTCCATGACCACGGACTACTACTGGACAACCTTTTTTCACCCATGAATCTACTGTTGTTAAGGCAACACCAAAAACATCTGCAAGCCCTGCTCTACTTACGTTTTGACCCTTTACAGCATTCGTCATGACAAGACATCATCCAAACCTATTTATATTTGAGAAGTAGTAGTATGTTGTGATTTTGAAATTCACGCAGATATGAAAACCTGCGAGGTCTTTGCCCCCGCTTGGGGTGCCCCTCTGGAAGTACCTTGGGAAACTATTTTATTTGGGATATTAGATATATCGGTCTGACCGTTACAAAGCTCTCTGTCTTGCTTGATGAGAGCTTGAGCACTCTTGAGTTGCTCTGCTACGGCGTCTGCTCTTGTGGCATACCGAATAAGAAACTCGACATCTCTGTCGTGAAGTCCGCCTGTTGTGGTTGCATGATTGCCGCTGGTGCTGTTGGCAGTGCTGGACACATCGGGACATTGCTTGGCTTTAAGTGAGTCGCGCAACCTGAGGTTGTTATCGTGATACTCATTAATAAGATTCGTTTCATTGTCCTTCATTTCCTTAAGTTTTTCAAGATACTTAGACTCAAGACCCTCTTGTATTTTGTAACTTTGTCGCTCTCTATCAAGCGCTGTGCTAACTTGAGTTTCCAGCGTACGAATTGTTTCTTCATAAGCTTCAATTTTATTATTCTCAGCGCTGTTATAACCATAGTCATAACAACACCAGCCAATAAAGGTAGCCAGTAGTACAAAGCCAATAACGATAATGAGTCTGATATTCATCACATCCCCGACTTAAATTGCCATACACCTGTACGCATTTGTTCTGACATTCGTTTTGCACGTGCTGGTGTTTGCTTCGCCCATAATGAATTCAGCATACCTTTCGCAGCATCCGAATAACGACCAGACTGAATCATATTTAATGTGTTTTTAAAACCTAATAATCCGTCTACACCCATCTGAAATGCCATGTTTACCAACACCCCACGGCGTGCTTCATCGAGTGTCTCCCACCACGAAATACGCTTATCCAATTGTTCAACGATCTTATCGATATCGTTATTCAGTAAATAAGCGGACTCTTCTTTAGTGATGCCCCCACCTTTACGTTTATCTATTAAACGACCAACACCAATCGTTGAGTAACCCAAATGATCTTTGTACTCTGTAAGTACTTCACCTTCTTCACCACGTAACGAACGAATTAAATTTCCTTTCATTTTTTACTACCTCCCTTCCATTTTTTAAGCATGTCGATAAAGAAGTCTTTAAAGCTAACCTCCTTATAAGCACCCGATTTAATCCAAGCGAAAAGCTCTTGAAAGATCAAACCACCTAAAGCACCGGTTAAGAAACCAATACCTCCAGCATGTGTTGGAGCCAAATCAAAATAATGCATGATTAGTGAAGTAAGGTAATGAGCTGAAAATGCCCCCGATAGCAAGAAGAAAAGATAATCACCAAGTGTCTTTAATTGCTCTTTGTTGTATCTAGTAGCCACTATTGCCCCCACTAAACCTGCAATCCAATACTGCATTACATTTAGAGAGTCACTTAGGAATTTAAGTATAGCGACCCACCATTCGTTTCCACCCATTGCACAAATGCCTGCGATAATTTTTTTTATTGTTGAGTATCACAATGGAGTTTTCATTATTCACAATTTAAAAGTCATCTGCTGAGTGTTTAATTCCGCTTCATAGATTCTTGATACAATTCGTTCAGTCACATTAAAAATATTTGCAAGCTCTTGAATACCCAAACCGCTTTTAATCATTTGACGGATACCATTATCTCGTGCTTTCAGAATGAGCTGTTTGCATTGAGCTAATACAAGCAACTCTCCCCCGAATTCTTTAGAAAGTTTTTCTGCATCTGGATAACCAAGAGTTTTTACAAGAAAGTGATTCATTTCGAGTCTTTTCAGTTTTGGCACATAAAGAAGTAATTGTCCCTGTCCTGCACGTTTTTCTGTTTTGTATCGTGGGCATTGGCTAACAAGATAAAGTGCATTATGTCGACCAATGACCTCAGCAATACTTCTTAAATCACCTTTCAAATCACCAATACTTTCCATATCAAATCCTATCTAGTGTTTAGCTATACGGCGAAAAACCAACATTGCTGCATCACGAGCATGCTCGTTTGTACGACCTGACCAGCCTGTTCTTTTTTTAAATACATCTGCTTTTGTTTTAGTTGCGTTTGCTTTTGGATGGATCATGATGTAATTCAAATCTTGTTCTTTACACCAAGATTCCCAAATTTGAGCATCACGCTTAACAGATCCAACGCCTTGTGCTTTTTCTCTCCCACCAGTAAACCAAGTTCTCAATCTGGCATCTTCAATATAAAGTTTTAGATTTTCCTTTCCATGCTCAGCTACCAATTCATTAATGTTAGTCATAGCCTGAGTAATGGACACACACTCAACTTTTTGCAGTTCGCCACCATTGCCACTATCTATAGCAACGGCAAAACCTGTGTTTACTCCTGTATCTATGCCAATGAGTATTTTGTTATTCATGCTCACCTCGCAAAGCTTCTTCTAATAACTCAATTTGACGATCCACTTGTGGGCAATCAGAATTAAGATCAAATTCGCTTCGTAAGCTTTTGACTAGGTTTTTAAACCCCGCCTTTTCCGCTTTGAGTTTTTCAATCTCCTTTTCTTTCTTGAAGCAACTAAATTCAAGTGAATCAGGATTGCTTATGAGCATTGCACCATATTCAGCAGTACGTTCAACCTGTGCCCAATAGCTATGCGCCCACTTAGTTTTTTCAGCATTCGTATTTACTAACGCATGAACCAGTGCTGTGTTTTTAGCTTTAAGCTGATCGATTTCGGATTGTTTAGACTGCTCTCTGCTTAACCAAGCAAACCATGCAAATGTGCGACAGTAATCATTACCGCCAGCACGGTGATATTGCCCCTCGCTCCCCCACCATTGATCAAATTCTTTAGCCCATATTTCTTGTTGATCTAGTTCGGCTTGGGTGTATGGCACTACGTTCTCAAACTCACTCATCGCCCTTCCCCTGCTTCATTCGCTTCTTGAGATTGCTCTTGTAAGAGTTCTTCTTCTAAGTCGTGATGTGTCATACCGCCACCCAAAATAATTGTTTCGCTTTGTCTGTCGCTTTAAATCCCAATGGCTTGCATCCATCTGAAATTAAGTAGCCTTCCTTAACCAACTGTCTTGAAATCACGTTTGCAGAAAATCTTGATAAACCTGTCCATTCAGCAATATCCATCGTGCTAAATCGCCCTTTGCTTTGAATCGCATTTCTTAAAACGTGTACAATTTTTTCTGTTTGCTTTACGGCGCTGAATTGCTTTTTCATGCTGACACCTCAAACTCACTTAAATCCAAAACAGCTAATCGTCCGTAAAAACATGACCCAACATCGATGTAATAGCAGTTGTCACGCTTACATATCTGATTAACAACTGTGTGCCCCATGAAAACAGCATCTACACCTGAAACGTGGGTATATTGCTTATTGTCTGTATCTAGTCGATCTCTGCCCCACATTGCCACTTGTGCAGGATCCCGAAATGCTGATATTCCTCGTGAGTGGTTAAAGTCCTCCCAATTATTTTGCTCAACATGACCATGAACAAACCCAAACTTCTTGCCGTGGTGAGTCACCTCTAAAGCAATTGGTAATTCAGCAAACACTTTGGCGATGTTGTACATAGCTTGACTATCAAGCATGTAAAACCAATCACCACCATTTCCAATATGGCAACGCTTGTAAGATTCATCATGCAAACCACCAATACATAAATCCTCATGATTGCCACGTACCGATGTAAACCATGGCCTTGAAAGCAACTCAACACATTTAATGTTTTGTGATCCACGATCTACCAAATCACCAACTGCAACAAGCAGATCATTTTCAAAGTCAAAACCTTTGGCATTGAGCGTATTCATAAGTAAGGTGTAACAACCATGAATATCACCAACTACCCAGAGTTTCCCCTTGATTTCTTTATCCCAAACTTTGACTAGACTCACACCCCACCCCCAACTCTTGAATCATTCCAATTACATTCAACAATCGTTAAACCGTCATGCTGAAAACGAGACCAAAGACGATCACCTAAATCTTTTTGAAGCTCATCAATCGTCATATTTGAAATAAGCATCGTCGCTTTTTTTTCGTCATAACGTGAATACAAAACCTTGTGAACTAACTGCAATCGATTTTCATGACGATCATGCAAACCGTATTCATCAAGAATTAATAAATCGTATTCAGTAAAGCGATGTATTGCACTGGCTTCGCTGTCATCGGCTTTTTTCCAAGCATTGGCTATCTCATTCGCCATATCTTCAGAAGTGATATAACGAGCGTATTTACGATCATTCAATACGTTTTTCGCCACCGAACATGACAAATGTGTTTTCCCTGTTCCAGTGCGCCCAACCATAATCAAGTTACGATTCATACCGTTGTTAATATCTTTTGCGAAAGTTGAGCACTGAGTTAAAGCGATCTGCTGACCATTGTTTTTCACTTGGTAATTTCTAAATCCGCTTTGTGCATGGCGACTTGGTAACATTGCACCTGCAAAGTGTTTTTCACGTACCGCTTGATTCTTTTCTGCTTCGTGTTCCACATGAACCTGTTTCATAAATTCTTTGGCACATGATTTACAAACAACACGACCAAATAAATTTACTTTTAACTCGATGTGCTTATCGCAGAGCTCTTGTGCTGGTTGAGCAGTGGCATTCAAAATTGATGGCATAGAGTTCATATCATCCCCTTCAAATCAACTTCACCTGTTGCAGGTGCGTATTGCTGTTCAGCGCCCCATGCATCGTTGACGTTACGGCTTGGGATTTGCTTAGGTGGGTGTGTGGGTGAAGATTGCTTAGGTGGATAAACACTCTGGTAACTTCCAACGATTGAGTTTTCCAAAGCAGTGTTTGCTTGTTCACCAAAACTAGTAAGTTTTTTCACCAGGATGTTTACTGCGTTTTCAGTAAGTGGTTTACGAATTGATTTACGCATTTCAACAAACTGAACCCACAAATCACGATTTACGTTTTCAGGTAATTCAATCGAATGAGCATCGAATAAATTCTGCTGATCTGCTTTTGGTTTTTCAGCCTTAGGATTTTCAGAAACACGTTCACTTTTTTTATTTATTTTTTTATTTTGTATAGTTGTTTTTGATAGTTGTTTTTGTGTGTAAAAATTTTTTACTAGTAGAGGTAAAATATTTTTACTAGCGTAGTTAAAATTTTTTACTAGCAGTGGTAAAACTTTTTTACTAGCAGAATCATCTTTTTTAGCCAAATTTTCATCTAGTAAAATATCTTTACTAGGAAAATTCATCACTAAATTTACACTTGAATCATCACCTAATTTATAAGTTTTGCCATGGAATGTACTTGGCTTTTCAACCACAAGACCGAACTTAATAAGCTCACGTAAGCACTTAATGATTGTAGGGCGACTTTTGCCAGTAAATAGTTCGAATTGAGTTAGAGAGATAGAATCCATCTCTTTACCCCAACCACGTGTTTTACGGCAAATAAGCAAATAGAGCTTTGTTGATGCATCTGATATTTGACACATAACATCATCAACAAAAGCATTTGGCACTTGAAAGCTATTCGGAATAAAACTCATGCTGCTACCCCTTCACTTACAAGCTTTTCAATTACCCATGCTTCACCTTTAGTTGTGAACATTGGCTGAGAATGACCAGTAGTTGTTTGCTTTAATTCACCTAAGCCTTGATCTTCAAACCATGTGTTAAATACACGACTGCGTTTATGAGCTTTGTTATAAACACGAAAGTTATCCAGAATGCGGTTAAGTGCTACAGCTGACATACGAAGCTTCGATGCTACTTGTGTTGCTGTTAAAAGATGGTCCTTAGCAACCACGGCGTCGTAATGAGCAACCTTTGGTGCAGCAAGTTCTAATTGCTTGGCTTGATCTGCTGCTAACTGAAGTGCCTCAGCGAATGATTGAGGAATTTGATTTTGGTTTTCGAGTTCATACCAACGTTTAACAAGTGCTGCTGTAAATTCAGGGCAAAGTTGTGCAACCACGGTAATTGAATCTAATTTCCCTTTTTCACCTGAGAAAATATAAAGCTTAGGGGTTACACCATTAGGGGCTTTAATCCCATCCCCCATTGGGGGTTGTGCTATTACGCCACGCTCAACCAACCTTTCAATTGATTGTTTCACCTTGTCATGACGTGATTGAACAAGCTCAGAAATATCTAGGCTTGTCATACTCTTTTGATTGTGTTTGAATTGTGTCATCATATTCATGTTCATTTCCTTCTGTAGTTTTTGAACAACCGAAAAAGCCTGATCTCGTAAATCAGGCTTTTTCTTTTTGCTTTGATGAAATGTATCTTTCAGCTTGTTTACTTAAAGCTGCATCCGCAGCAGTTGCACATTCGATAATTCTTTGAAAAATAATGTGTGCTTCTTCGTACTCTTGAGGAGTTACGATGT
>NZ_JBLZXR010000062.1:0-3848 GCF_050285345.1 Acinetobacter sp. | reverse complement strand
TGCGCTCGATGAGTTAGTATGAGTCAAGACGCAAAAACAGGCAAAATTCTAAGCGCATCTACGCCATGGACTGAGCGCGTTGTACCGGGTATTCAGATACCCGATGAACAGCAAGCCTTAAAGGCAACATTTACTGAGCCAACGATTGAATGTCCTGAATGTCATGCACTCGTGACGCGCACTGCGATGTCATTTAATGCTTACGTTTGTCCACAATGTGATGAACATCTACGCATGAAAGCGCGTGATCGTTTGAACTGGTTCTTTGATCAAGTGCAAAAAGAACTTGGTCAAGAATTTAAAGCCAAAGATCCACTTAAATTTGTCGATAGCAAAGCTTATCCTGATCGTATGAGCGAAGCTCAGCAAAAAACTGGTGAAACTGAAGCGCTTGTAGTGATGCAAGGTTTGCTCAAAGACATCCCGATGATTGCAGCGGCATTCGAATTTGATTTTATGGGCGGTTCAATGGGCACAGTGGTCGGTGACCGTTTTGTTCAAGCGGCTGAACTTGCGATTAAAGCTAAACAACCGTTGATCTGCTTTGCTGCATCAGGTGGTGCACGTATGCAAGAAGGCATGTTGTCTTTGATGCAAATGGCGCGTACTTCTGCGGCAATCCAAAAAATGAAAGATGCGGGTCTACCGTATTTAGTGGTGTTGACTCATCCGGTTTATGGCGGTGTAACAGCGTCACTTGCAATGTTAGGTGATGTGCATATTGCTGAGCCGAAAGCTATGATTGGTTTCGCAGGTAAACGTGTCATTGAGCAAACAGTACGTGAAAAACTAGAAGAACCGTTCCAACGTGCTGAATACTTGCTTGATCATGGTGTAATCGATCAAATTGTTCACCGTCATGCATTACGTGATACAGTTTATCGTATTGTCGCGAAATTGATGAATTTGCCTTGAACACAGCACCACTTGCATCTGATTCTTTAAACACATGGCTCGATTATTGGAGCCATGTTCATGTTACGGGTATTGATTTAGGTCTGGAACGGGTGATACCTGTTGCAGAACGATTGGGGGTGACTCAGCCGAATGCCAAAGTTTTGACAGTCGCAGGGACCAACGGTAAAGGTTCAACCACCACAACCTTAGCAGCGATTTTAAATGCGCAAGGGTATAAGGTTGGATTGTACCAATCTCCCCATATCTATCGTTTCAATGAACGGGTAAAGCTTCAAGGTGTTGAAGTGGACGACCAAAGCCTGATTGATGCCTTTGTCGCTGTAGATCAGGCACGTCGTGAATGTGATTTAAGTTTGTCATTTTTTGAAGCGACCACTTTGGCCGCTTTTGTTATTTTTAAACAGCAACAGTGTGATGTTTGGGTGCTCGAAGTTGGCCTGGGTGGTCGACTCGATGTGGTGAATGTCATTGATCCAGATGTTGCTGTTATTACCAATATTGGGCTTGACCATACCGATTGGTTGGGCGATAGCATCGAAAAAATTGCGTTTGAAAAAGCTGGCATTATCCGTCCCCATGTTCCTGTGATTTTTGGTGGTGATCAAGAACTTCCTGCGGCGATTCGTCAAAAGGTGGAAGACTGTCAGGCCACGCTGCATGTGCTGCATCGCGATTATTTCTACCAATACAGTGAAGATGGTCAGTCTTGGATGTTCGCCTCTTCAGGTACGACCTTAAAACTGCCTGTCGGTGCTTTGGCACTAGAAAATATCTCAACTGCAGTTGCGGCGATTCTGGTCAGCGGATTAGAAGTGACTCAACAGGCGATTGCAACAGGTATTGTCAATGCCAAACTGCAAGGTCGTTTTGAAGTGCGTGAAATTGCCGGAAAAACTGTGATTTTTGATGCGGGGCATAATCCGCATGGTGTTGAATTTTTGTTAAAGCAATTGCGAAATTTCCTCCAGTACAATAAACAGTACACAGAAGTGATTAGCGTTTTTTCAATGCTGACTGATAAAGACATAAATTCTGTCGTTAACTTATTGAAAGATACCGTAAGAATGTGGAAAATTGCACAATTAACGGTACCGCGTGCGGCTGAGATCACACAATTAGATGACGCGTTACAGAATCAAGTCGTAGAACATTACGACAATGTAAAATTAGCTTTTAAGTCAGCGCTGGAAGAAACAAAGAATAATCAGCTGATTCTGGTATGTGGTTCGTTTCATACCTTAGAAGCGGTATGGGAGTATCTGGAAGAATGTCAATGAATAACAAACAACGCTGGATGGGTGGCGTTGTTTTATTAGGGGGTGGGGTGCTTTTAGCCGCGCTACTTCTCAAAGGTAAAGAAGAAATACATCAAACTCAGAACCAAGCACCAAACATGGCACAAGTTGAACAACAAGGCCAAGGTGCAGGGAAAATGTCGTCATTGACAGTTGATGTTGAAACTGAAAAACGTCTACTGGAAGAACAGCGTCGTACACGTGAAAAGTCGGTTGCGGAACAAGAAGCGCGTGCGGCTGAATTTTTGGCCATGCAGCAACAAGCGGAAGCCGATGCAGCACGTAAAGCTGCTGAAGAATACGCAGCATTAAATGCGCACCGTACCGCACAGCAAAGTTCAGACAATATTCCACCAGAACTGGTTGAAGATGAAAAAGCCAAGCAAAAGCGTATTGCTGAGGAAAAGTTGGCGGCTCAAAAAAAGTTAGACCAACAAACGGCGCAACAAAAGTCTGACCAACAAGCACGTGTAGCAGCCGAAAAGAAAGCGGCTGATGAAAAACGTCAAGCCGAAGCCAAAAAAGAAGCTGAACGTAAAGCGCAAGCTGAAGCCAATAAAAAGGCAGCTGAAAAGAAAGCCGCTGAAGAAAAACGCAAAGCTGACGAGAAACGCCAAGCTGAAGAAAAGCAAAAGGCTGAAGAAAAACGTAAAGCAGAAGCGAAGAAAAAAGCTGAAGCTGAAAAGGCACGTGACTTACTTGAAAATGGCGATAAGCAATGGATGGTTCAGGTTGCACTGGCTGCAAATGAAGCGAATGCGGATGCTGTTGCTGCGAAATTGCGTGCCAAAGGCTATAAAGTGACCAAGAGTCCAACCTCTAAAGGGATCCGGATTATGGTTGGACCATCGAAAGACCGTGATGCCGCAGATGCAACCCGTAAAAAAATTAACGCAGATGCAAGTTTGAATATGAAATCTGCATGGGTGATTGACTGGGTGCCACTGGATAAACGTTAAGTTTGAAGCAGGTACTTGGTTGTATTTAAGATGGATTCAGGAGTTGCTCTTGAATCCATCTTACATTTTTAACATTCAATAACTGGTCTATATTTTTCCAAATGGAATGGTAACCGTAGCCACCGTGTTTCATTTCTTGTTTGGCCGCCTCAATACTCCAGCCTTGAAAAATAATACGATACATTGCCACACTCGCGCCTGTACGGTCGGAACCGTGGTAGCAATGAATCAATACTTTTTGCTGCTTTTGTTTAGCCTGTTGAATCGTTCGCATCACTTGTAGTAAATCTTCTCGATTTATTTGCCAAGTATGAATCGGAAGATGAACATATTCGATGCTAGGGTCTTGTACGATTTTTGGATCTTTATGTCGAGCACGTAAATTAATTATCACATCAATTTGATGTGTTTGAATCAGTTGGCTTAACTCAGCCGAAGGTTGTTCACTACGATAAAGAGAATGATCAATTTGATAAAAATTACTGTCGCGTTGAATTAGTTCACCCCAACTATCAGGACGTTCATTTAAGGGTAAGGCAGGGCTAGTCATGCAAGCACTGAGATTAATACAGCAAACTAAAGCGATAATTATTTTTTTCATTTTTTATCACTTGGAGCGTAAAACCTCGTGGTTCAGCACGAGGATATAAGCGACTGGCGTAAGCCATACGACATG
>NZ_JBLZXR010000061.1:0-35336 GCF_050285345.1 Acinetobacter sp. | reverse complement strand
TTCTATGACTTTATCTTTAAAATCTTTTGAATATCCCATATCTCTATTGTTCTATAGTTTTTAGGATTTGGCTATATTATTGAATTCTTCAATTTTGGTCTGGATAGAGCAACAGATTAAAGCCCACTTTGAAGTGAGCTTTTTGTGTGGAGTTTTTTTGAAGAGACAATGAATCATTTCCTAATTTAGATAATCCAGTGCAAGGTTTAACCAGTGCACTGGCTCAAAAATAAAGAAATAAAAAGGGGCTCAATCGAATTAAATGACGTTACGGATTGCTTGGGTAAACTCATTTGGACATTCGATATTTGAAATATGAGAAGCATTAATTTCAAATAATTGACTGTTTGGAATACGATCAACCATAAATTGGCCATCTACAACTGTGGTTACAGGGTCTTGTTGACCAGCGATCACCAAAACAGGTACCTTAATATTTTTTAATTCTTCACGTAAATCAGCTTTAGCCAAAGCTTCGCAACAGCTTGCATAACCTTCTGCGCTGCCAGCTGCTAAGTCGTTACTTAAAGATTCTACAATTGCTGCTTGGCTTTGGATAAAGCGTTCGGTGAACCAGCGTGATGCAGCCGTTGCTGCAATGGGCTGTAAACCTTGTTCACGTACCAATGCGGCACGCTCATTCCATGCTTGTTCTTGACCGACTTTTGCTGCGGTATTGCATACAATCACATGGTTAAAATATTCGGGTTTATGGATGGCAAGCCACTGACCTGTGAGTCCGCCCATTGAAATTCCACAGAAACTGGCTTTTTTAACATTTAAATGATCCAGCAGATTGCTCACATCTTGACCCAATTGTTCTATGGTATATGGACCTTGAGGTGCAGAAGATGCACCGTGGCCGCGGGTATCGTAGCAAATCACAAAAAAATCATTTTGCAGCGCATCGATTTGCGGCTGCCACATGCTGTATTTTGTGCCGAGCGAATTTGAAAAGATAATTGCTGGCTTGTTGGCATCACCAAATGTTTGGTAGTTAATTTCGGCATCGTTGGATGTAAATGTTGGCATATTCTTTTCCTTTTAATCCTTCTTCTCTCTCCTTTTAAAAAGGAGAGAGAAGAAATCAATTTCTTAAACGCGTTCAATAATCAGCGCAATGCCTTGACCGACACCAATACACATTGAACACAGTGCATATTGACCATTTGTTGCTTCAAGCTGATTTAATGCGGTTGTAACCAAACGCGCGCCCGATGCACCGAGTGGATGACCAATTGCAATTGCACCGCCATTTGGGTTTACTTTTTCTGAACCATCAGCTAAACCGAGATCACGAGTGACGGCTAAAGCTTGCGCTGCAAAAGCTTCATTCAGCTCAATTACATCCATTTGCTCAAGTGTTAAGCCTGTTTGAGCAAGCAATTTTTTAATCGCAGGTGCAGGGCCAAAACCCATAATGCGCGGTTCAACACCAACAGTGGTTGCACCAATAATTTTGGCACGCGCCTTTAAGCTGTACTTTTCAACTGCATCCTCTGATGCAATGAGCAGGGCAGCAGCACCATCGTTAATACCTGAAGCATTGCCTGCCGTTACCGTACCGTCTGCCTTCACTACAGGTTTTAATTTGTTTAAGCCTTCCAGTGTGGTTGAAGCGCGAGGATGTTCATCGGTATCAACCACAATCGCATCGCCTTTACGCTGTGGAATCGTCACGGCAATGATTTCTTTTTTGAAGAAACCTTTGGCTTGCGCCGCTGCTGTGCGCTGTTGGCTGGTCAAAGCAAATTGATCTTGATCGGCACGGTTAATGTTGAATTGTTCCGCGACATTTTCAGCCGTTTGCGGCATGGTATCTACACCATACATTTCTTTCAGTTTTGGATTAATAAAACGCCAGCCCATGGTGGTGTCTTCAAGTTTCTGAGCACGACCAAAAGCAGAATCAGATTTACCCATAACCAAGGGTGCACGGCTCATGCTTTCTACACCGCCAGCGATAATTAAATCTGCTTCGCCTGCTTTGATTGCACGTGCTGCCATAGCTACAGCATCTAAAGATGAACCACATAAACGGTTTACTGTAGTTGCAGGGACTTGATAGGGCACACCTGCCAAAAGTGCAGACATACGACCGACATTTCGGTTATCTTCACCCGCTTGGTTGGCACAGCCAAAAATGACATCGTCTACCAATTCCCAATTCACTGATGGATTGCGTTCCATCAATGCTTTGATGGGTAATGCGCCAAGATCGTCTGCACGGACGGGTGCAAGACCGCCTGCATAACGTCCGAATGGGGTGCGGATGGCATCAATAATGTATGCGTTTTTCATTTTAAATATTGTCCTTTAATCCATGTCTGGCTAAATTCGACCAATTCACTATAGGTATTTCGCGTTGGCGACATGGATGTCGCCTCGTTGAACAGGGGGGTAAGGATGCCTCCTCTGTTCAACAAAGATTTTTGTTACTTTTCATCTTTGAAAAGTAAGGTAATCGCCTATACAAAAATCTTCTGAGCATTGTCGTAATTTGCGGCAATGCTAATTTTATGGATGAGTTGCATCAATCAATTTTGCACCTGTCATTGACTGCAATTCATCAAATGAAAGGCCTTCAACTTTCTCAATCACTTTCATCCCTTCCGCAGTCACATCAATCACGCAAAGGTCAGTATAAACGCGGTCTACGCATTTCAGGCCTGTTGCGGGGTAGGTCAATTCAGCAACGATTTTCGGTTCGCCTTTTTTCGTTACATGATCAGTGGTAATGAAGACTTTTTTCGCACCAACCGCTAAATCCATTGCACCACCGACTGCAGGAATCGCATCTGGTGCGCCTGTATGCCAGTTTGCAAGGTCACCATTTTCAGCAATTTGGAATGCGCCCAATACCGCAATATCTAAGTGACCACCACGCATCATGGCAAATGAATCACCGTGATGGAAAAAAGCACCGCCAGTGAGCATAGTGACAAATTCTTTGCCCGCATTGATCAGTTCAGGGTCTTCTTCACCTTTTGCCGGTGGTGGACCGAATGCCAATAAACCATTTTCAGAGTGTAGAAATACATCTTTGTCTGAAGGTAAGTAATTTGAAATCTTCGTCGGTAAACCGATGCCCAAGTTGACATAAGCGCCATCAGGAATGTCTCGCGCCACACGTTCAGCAATTTGATCACGGCTTAATTTGGTATAACTCATTTTTAAATCTCCGTATCCAATTATTGAGCAGGTTTAACTTGAACAACGTGTTGAACAAAAATCCCTGGGGTGATGATATGTTCTGGATCAAGCGCGCCAAGTTCTACCACTTCCGACACTTGCGCAATGGTTACATCTGCCGCCATGGCCATGATTGGGCCAAAGTTACGTGCAGATTTTCGGTACACCAAGTTGCCCCAGCGGTCGCCTTGCTGTGCTTTGATTAAAGCGAAGTCAGCACGAATCGGGTTTTCCAAAACATAATCTTTACCTTCATAGTTCATGGTTGGTTTGCCTTCTGCCAGCAACGTACCAAAACCTGTAGGTGTATAAATTGGGCCAAGTCCCATGCCGGCAGCTTGAATACGGCACGCTAAGTTGCCTTGCGGTACCAGTTCAAGTTCAATTTTTCCTGCACGGTACAGCTCGTCAAATACCCATGAATCGGACTGGCGCGGGAATGAACAAATGATTTTACGCACTGCACCAGATTTTAGGAGTTTGGCTAAACCATAGTCGCCGTTGCCTGCATTGTTGTTGACAATAACTAGGTCTTTGATGCCAAGTTCAATCAGGCCATCAATCAGTTCCGCAGGCTGTCCTGCTGTACCGAAACCGCCAATCATGACGGTTGAACCGTCTTTAATCTGGGAAAGGACTTCCACAAGGGAAGTTGAACTTTTATCAATCATATGGCTAACCCTATCTGCATTTTCATGAATTGCTATGCGTAAATATCGCTTCAAAATACTTATGCATAAAAATTATGGTGTTGTCATCACTTTAAAAATTGAGCCTTCATTTGAAGCTTTGCTGTTGAATCATTCAGCTATGAATAGCAGTTTCTAAAATGGATTCAAACCACTCTAAGGTATTAGAGTGGTTTGATTTTTTTATCAGCTGTCATCTTCACGAATTGAAGAAGGATGACGGTTCAAGGCTGTCACTTGAATATCCATGTAAGGATAGAGCGGTAAGCCTTGCAGAATATTGTGCAACTCTTCATTGCTCTCAACATCAAAAATACTGATGTTGGAATATTGACCAGTAATACGCCAAATATGACGCCATTTGCCTTGTCGCTGCAAATCTTGAGAATAAGCCTTTTCAACCGCTTTAATTTCATTGGCTTTATCGCTTGGCATATCTAACGGGATATTAACGTCCATTTTGACTTGGAAAAGCATGATGTCTCCTTCAATTATTGACGACGTAAGTTGTCGATTTTGTCTTGATCCAATTCAATACCTAAGCCTAAACCTGTTGGGATTTTCAGCTCAAAATTTTCGTATTGAAGTGGAGTTTTTAAAATTTGTTCAGTCAGCAGCAATGGACCAAATAATTCAGTGCCGTACGCTAAATTGCTGAAGGTTGAAAATACGTGTGCAGAAGCAATCGTGCCGACAGGGCCTTCCAGCATGGTGCCGCCGTACAGGTCGATACCTGCAAGATTGGCAATTTTCCCAACTTCACAGCCTTCAATTAAACCGCCTGATTGTGCAATTTTGACGGCAAAAACAGAGGCTGCATTGCGTTTTGCCAATTCATAGGCGCTTTGCGGACCCATTAGGGATTCATCTGCCATGATGGCGATATCGAATTTGCGGGTTAAGCGCTCCATGGCATCGATATTATTGATCGCGCAAGGCTGCTCAATCAGGTCAACACCGCCATCTTGCAGCATTTGAATGCCTTTAATCGCAGTCAATTCAGACCAAGCGCGATTGACATCGACACGAATGGAAACGTCATTACCCAAGGCTTTTTTGATCGCCAGTACATGTTCAACATCTTGTTCCACAGGGCGTGAACCAATTTTGAGTTTGAACACATTGTGACGTTTGCTGGCAATCATTTTTTGCGCTTCAGCAATGTCTTTTTCAGTATTACCAGAAGCCAGCACCCATAAGACTGAAATACTGTCACGCAAACGGCCGCCTAACACTTCACTTAAAGGCAAGCCTAGGCGCTGCGCTTGAATATCTAATAAAGCCGTTTGAATAGCGCATTTCGCAAAACGGTTGCCATTAATATTACGGTTAATGATTTGCATCGTTTGTGCGACGTTTAAACCATTTAAGGTTTTTAATAAGGGCGCAAAATAGGTTTCAATATTGGTTTTAACACTTTCAGGACTTTCTTCGCCATAGCCTAAGCCACCAATTGTGGTCGCTTCGCCCCAGCCGATAAAGCCGTCTTCCGTGCTTACTTTCACCAGTACTAAGGTTTGTGTTTGCATTGTTGCAACCGCCATCTTATGCGGACGGATGGTTGGGATCTCAACAAGCAATGTTTCTATGGACTTATACATTGCAAATCTTTCTTCAGTGTTAATCTGTTTATATACCCTAAGTTAATGTAATATCTTAAACCAGAGCCAAATCGGTATTTTTGAATACTTAAAAGGTATATAAATGGAATTAAGACATCTACGCTATTTTGTGACGGTGGTAGAAGAGCAAAGCATCACCAAAGCGGCCGAAAAGTTGTGCATTGCCCAGCCGCCTTTGAGCCGGCAAATTCAAAAGTTAGAAGAAGAATTAGGCATTACTTTATTTGAACGTGGGTCTCGTCCAGTCAAAGCGACCGAGGCAGGTATGTTCTTTTATGAGCATGCTGTGCAGATTTTAACTCATACCGCACAAGCGACTTCCATGGCTCAGCGTATCAATGCTGTAGATAAAACAGTGCGAATTGGTTATGTCAGTTCATTGCTGTATGCCTTGTTGCCGCAAATCATCTATTTATTTCGACAGCGTCATCCAGACATTCATGTGGAATTAATCGAGTGCGGAACACGCGATCAGATTGAAGCCTTAAAAGCCGGTAAAATTGATATCGGTTTTGGGCGTTTAAGATTAACTGACCCATCTATTAAGCGCCTCTTATTGCGCAAAGAACGGCTTAAACTGGCGGTGCATAAAAATCATCATTTGGCAGAGTTTATCGATAGCGGTGTGTATTTATCGCAAATTCTCGATGAGTCGATTTTTTCTTATCCAATCACGCCGAAACCTAATTTTTCAACTTTGATTCAGTCTATTTTTACGGAATTGGGTTTGGTGCCGAAAAAGCTGATCGAAGTGCGTGAAATCCATTTAGCGCTCGGTTTGGTGTCTTCTGGTGAGGGGATTTGTTTAATTCCTGAAAGCGCCAGTGATATTGGGATGAAAAATTTAATCTATATTCCAATTTTAGATTTGGAAGCTTATAGCCCAATTTCTTTGTCAGTTCGGAATATGGATCAGAGCGCCTATATTCCTAATATTTTAGAATGCATTAGACAAGTGTTTGAGGAAGAAGGGAGACCGATTCAGCTGAATGAAGATTAATGTGGTGCAATGAGTTTGACACCCATATTATCCATGCAGTTGCTTCAAAATCTCCCGATAATTTCTCTATAGTAATGACACTGGCGCTAAATCCTTCGTCCTTAAATGCTGTGCAATGTACTGTAGCTCTTGTTCGTCATTGATCAAACCTTGCTGAATGGTTTCAATTTGCTCTTGAATATTGGTCAGTACCCTTTGGCACTGCGCAATAACCTCATCGGTATAGCGGTCAAGTTGCTGCCATAAGCCTTGTGAAATTTCGCGATATAAGCGGTCATGGCCAATGGCTAAAATGTCTTTACCATCGTCTGTATAAATGATTTCATAGGTCAGATGCTCAGCGGGCTGCAAGGGTTCGAGCGGTGCATGATGCAGCTGATAATCAACCAAATGACTCGAAATCTGCTGTGATAGAAGCTGTTGCGCCTGCTGTGTCAGTGCGCTATACAGTTCATTCACAGCTTGCTGCTCAGCATATTGTTCCAATAGGCTCGGCAAGCTTGCAATCATGCTGCGCCATGTTTGCGTCATGATCTGCTCTTTGTGCTGCGCCAATGCATTACTGGCATTGTCTAGATGCTGTTGCAATTGATGCAGTTGCGGTACAACTTCCAACTGTAAAGGCGCTAAGATTTGTTCCTGCAAATGATGCAGCAAGGCTTCCGCAGGTTTGCGCTGTTTATAGGCCAAAGCAGGTTGAATCAAATGCAGCAGTGCATCAAATAAACGGTTAAAGCCGGCACTTTGCATGGCTTGATCATCGAAGTCCGCATTTTTCAGCATTTGCGAAGAAGTTGAAATCGGGGATTGCAGCAAGACAGGATCAACCTGCATGTCGATGAGCTGATCAATCGCGCGGGTATGCACATCGGTTTCTTGCAGATAACGTTGATCAGTATTTTTATTGCATAAGACTTGGCAAATATCGCCATCCACTTCATCTTCTTCAAAATAATCACTGCGGGTAATCACGGGCAATAACGGTTTGTGTCGGCGTAACTCCTGCCCTAGAGCCGCCAATTCTTTGACCTGACCGGGGGAGGATGAACTGCTTAACCACAGTACGCCATCGGCACTGTCCAAAAAGCGTTGGGTCAATGCGGCATTTTCTGGTGTAACTGAATGCAGGCCCGGGGTGTCGAGCAAAATCAAATTTTTGCCGAGACAAACCCCTTGTAAGCGTGTGGTAGTTTCAGTCGCGCCTTCCTTAAAGTGCTCGTGGCTTTCAATAATTTCACCCGCATCGAGATAAAAATAGTCAACACTTTGCTGCCGTCTGCGAAAACATTCAGCCAATACATTACATAATGAACTTTTACCTGCGTTGAATTTTCCAAAAATCAGCAAAATAATTTTATCGTCAAAATGCGCTGCAACCGATTGCGCAGCTTGCAGCGTCTCTAATTGCGCTTCCCAATTGTCAAGGTAATGTTCGAGCTGTGCATTGAGGGCGGCGATGTCTTGAGCTATTGGGCTGTGAAAAACCAGTCCGCTGCTATTTAGGCGCTGATGATTAAGATTGATCGCCAATTGCTGATGCCAAGCCTGCATTTTATTTAAATGCAGCAGGATGTTTTGCTCTGGCTGATCAAAAGCTTCGGTGGCATGAATCAAGGTTTGAATCGGGTCATGGATCATGATGCAAGCTCCAAATTGGCTGAGGCCTGTTGGGCTTGTTGGATCTGTTGAAGTTGCTGTTGCAAGTCTTGTAATTGCTCTTTCAAATGCATCCGATCAGCGGAGACTTCAAAATAATGGGCAAATTCACGGTGTAAACGCTGACGTCCTGATTCGTCCTCAAAAATAAGCTTTAAGTCTTTGCGCAGTTTGACCGAAATCCCCATCACCGCAACCATGACCGTGTCCAGACTGCGGACATTGCTTTTTTGTGTATCCGGCAAACCGACCACGCCGTAGCGCACCAAATGGCTATTGATATCGATGCAGGCACGGGAATACGCCACTTGAATGCGGTTGCGATCACGTTTTCCTGCGGTCACTTTATACATATTGGCAAAGGAGTCAGGTTCTAGAGAATCATCCTGTCCAGAAACGTGCAGAATCGGTTGTAAGTCTTCACGGACTTTATCCAGAACTTGATTCAGATCATGCTCAAAGGTTTGGCGTTGATGGTCTAGAGTTGCGCTGAGTTGCTGAATATTGGCCTGAGTGGTTTGTTGCAGCTGCGACAATTGTGCTGTGAGATCCGTAAAGATTTTATTTTTTTCAAATTGGCGGACAGCGGGCACTTTTTCAATCATGCGGCTGAGTGTTTGTTGTAACTCAGGGATGCCGCTGCGTTGTACCAGCAGTGCTTTAGAATTTTCTATACCTTGACGATGACGTGTTGCTGACACAGGCAGAACAGTGGCAGCCGGCGCTTGTTTTTGAATACTGTCAATAATGTGCGTTAAAACAGCTGGATCTGGGATCTGGTCAATTTGAGTCAGCACTAAAACGCTTTGGCGCTGGGTTTGTGTAGCATCATGTTCGAATTGCTGAAATAACTGGAGTTCATAAGGATCAAATTCACCCTCACGTACTGAATGGATCATTAAGCGGATATCGGCTTTATTCCACATGGCATCTTGGGCATGTTGATCATCGAGTGTCGCCACATCGGCATCCAAGCCGGGCGCATCTAACCAACGGATATTGTGCTGCAGATGTTCGGACAAGGTTGTAGTTTCTCGCTTATCTGCAACCGAGAAAATATCATCGCCAATCAGTTCATTTAACAGCCGGCTTTTACCATGGTTATATTTACCAATTACCGTCACTGTTGGGAGTTGGCCTGCTTGTACGATGGCGCGCAGTCGAGTCAAAGGCAGGTTGTATGTAGGGAGAACAGCTAAAATTTCATGGGTCGCTGCCTCAAAAGTATGAATATCCATATTTATATCTTTTCCATAAAATAAATCAGGCTAAGCTGTGACAGCTAGCCTGATTTCAAGATTCAAAATATTACTTTTTACTGCATCAAGCTTGCAGGCGAGGGCGGTCGACCACTTGGTTATCGACACCATCGACAAGACGGCTGAGTTTCAGGTCAAATACCATTTCAGCAAATGGACCTTCAACGCCATTGGCTTGGCTTGCTGCTGCATCTGTATGTTCAACCGCTTCAACTACCAAACCTTCACGGGTTGCATAAGCAAAGTCATCATAAGTGTACGGGTCGCCAGCCACGTTGATTTGCGTTGTCAGTTTACGATGACCGTCCGCAGACACGAAGAAGTGGATGTGTGCAGGGCGGTTACCGTGGCGGCCTAATTGATTCAGCAATTGCTGTGTTGGACCTTCTGGTGGGCAGCCATAACCTGCTGGTAGAATTGTTTGTACACGATAATGACCTTGTGCATCGGTCATAATGGTACGGCGCATGTTGAATGGTGTTTGTTCGCCAGTTGGGTCAAAGTGTGAATAGAAACCTTTGGTATTGGCATGCCAAATTTCAACTTGTGCATTTGGAATCGGTTGACCGTCTGCATTGTAAATTGTGCCATGCAAAATGAGCGTATGACCATTTGGATCACTGCCATCATCCATGCGGGCAAAACCTTGTGATACAGGCGCACCAGCAACATAAAGAGGGCCTTCAATAGTACGCGGTGTTGGGTTGTCAATGCCTAATGCTGCATCGGCTGCATCCATGCGCATATCTAAGAAATGATCAAAACCTAAACCTGGAGAAAGTAAGCCCGCTTCATGACTTGTACCCAATTGGTTGATATAGGCAATTGCAGCCCAATATTCGTCAGATGTAATGTCTAAATCTTCAATGGTTTTAAATAAGTCAGAAACCACACGGTGAATGATTTGTTTAGTACGCGGGTTTCCACCTTCTTGCTCAAGTCCGCTGAGCAAGTTGATAAAGTTCTGTACTTCTTCCGTGTCGAAAATTCTAACATTTGCGTCTGTCATGGCGATCTCCTTAATATTGCCATCATGCTGGCTTTCACATCATATTTTTTAAACCATTTGATGAGTGAAGCTTGCATCGATCCTGATACTGTTTATTGAATGATTGTTGATATATACCTTAATTTAAATGTAATACCCTTATCTAGTCTCGTTCTGGTATCTTTAAATACTAAAAAGGTATATTGATTTTAGGGACTTACGGATTGAGCGCAAAAGTAAATCCCGTCTATACATCCTGTGTTAAAAAGCCCAAACAAACTTTAAGTAGCTGGTATGTCCTTCGGGGCGATTTTCCACCTTGGTTTCTTTTAAATACTTGGCTTCAATCGACCAGTTTTTATCTTGATACTGTAACGCAGGACCTACGGCCAAGACTTGTCCTCGCATGCCAATATTTTCATCTCGTAATTTGTCGGACTTGGTTTGTTTAAAGGCATAGCCTTCCACAGCAACTTTGACATGCTCTGTCAGCTTATAGCCCACGCTGTAATCACCCGCAAAATACTCTCCAGATTGATAATGGGTGTCGTCATTTTCATCATTAAAGCTGTACGACAGTTTGGTGGAAATGTCTAAACCATTTGCGGGTGCATAGGTATAGGCAATAATCGGGCGAATGGTGTTGTAATTCTTACCAATATTGGCAACCACGGGCTGCGTTGCGGTAGGCGTATCATATTTTCCTGTCGCGACCACACCTTCAATTGCACCGATCCAGTGGTGGTTGCCACTGTGCCAACCGAGCATTGAACCGACAATTAAATCACCGAGGGCACTGTTCTGATCGGACATACCTGCGGCGCTGAGCCTGAGATCAACAAACGGCTGTGCGGCATAGAAGCCGAGTTGCCCACCCAGATAATTTTGTTCTGTCATCCAGACCAAACGCGGAATAATAGCATTCACATCTAAATGAAAATTTGGAGGGCCATTGTCCATCTGACTGGCATGATAGTTTTGATAATAAGTGAGTAAGTAAACACCCGGTGGTGGTAATGCACCGGCCATCATGCCTTCAGCACCTAGGGCAAAGGAATCGGCACCATTTTCTGTTGCAAATGCCAATGTACTGCTCAAGCCCATGAGCAGGGGCAAAGAGAGTTTTAAAGTCAGTTTTTTCATAGAAAATCCTTTTCAATGATGTTGTGATGACACAGGTTGAGGTCGATAGCGTAGCAATAAAATGTTTATGGCTTGTTCACTCCGAATGCTCTGGAACGGACATGCAACAGAGCATTCGAAAGCAGGAGAACCCATAAAAATCGGTTCCATGTATCGAAATCTTAAACACCTTTCAGCCATCGCCGTGATGCATTAAATGTGTTTGAATAAGGCTGATCGAGCGGTTGCTGTAGCACCGTCTGCTGCACTTAAGAAGCGTTCGGTATGAATATCTTTTTCAAATAAACGGCTTTGCATTAAGGTTGAAATTGCTGCATCAATCATCGGCGGTGGGCCGCAGAGATAAGCTTTGTGTCCACTGCACTTATTTTCAAAATAATCAGCCACCGCTTCGTGCACATAACCTGTAAAACCCGTCCAGTTATCTTCAGCTTTAGGTGCATTGAGCGCTGGGATATAACGGAAGTTTGGATAGTCCTTGGTCAGTTGCTCGAAGATGTCACGGTTATAAAGTTCAGCCACATCACGCGCACCTTGGAAGAGGTAAATGGTTCGGGAATCACTTTGCTCTAATAAATCCAAAATCATTGATTGTGGACTGGACAGGCCTGAACCACCGGCGATAAAAATGACGTCTTTTTCATCAGACTTGCGGACAAAGAATTGTCCATAAGGCCCTGAGATATCCAGTTCATCACCAACTTGCAGGGATTCGTGTACATAGGTGGTTGCAGCGCCGCCTTGGACTTGGCGAATATGCAATTCAATCACGCCGGATTCACTTGGTGAGTTGGCAATTGAAAAAGCACGTGTTCCTTCAATATCGGGAAATTGAATATTGATGTATTGACCAGCCTGAAAATCCATTGCACGGTCAATCTGCAAGCGGACTCCTTTAATGGTCGGTGATAGGTCTTTAATGTCTAAGACTTTGGCTTGGTAGTCCTGAACCAAATAGCCCAAGAAATCTTCATCCTCATCTATATCCGCTTCAATCACCATGTCAGATTCTGGCTTGCAGCAGCAGGCCAAAACCTTATTTTCTTCACGTTCAATGTCCATCAATGCAAAAGGTGATGCCTCGCCGACGTCATAAAAACCATCGGTGACCTGAACTTTACAGGTCCCGCAAGTGCCGTGCCCACAGGCGAAGGGCAACCATACCCCTTGGCGTAAAGCCGCATCTAAAATGGTTTGATCTTCTTCCACTTCAATGGTCATGCCCACAGGTTCAATCGTGACTTGATAACTCATGGTGCGTCTCCTTTATACATGCGTGCCGTTGTAGCCATCTAGGCCAGGTGTTACGAAACGCAGGAGTGATTTATGATCAAAACCTAAATCAGCCAAAGACTTAGAAAAATCTACATCAGTTAATAATTGACGATTTAAGGTGAATTGCACTTTTGACCAATCTATATGTTCAAAGTCGGGATGTTGATTGAAACCAGTCTGAATTTGCTGATCAATCAAATCCTGTAAACTTTGTTGCGGTGAAACTACAAAAGCATGTGCAGCGCAAAATAGCGTGTGATGATCCCAACCCACATAGAGCAACATGTTGTCGCCGTAATTTTTTTGTGCGTCAAGTGCATCAAATTCATAATGTTGTTGAATGGCTTGTACTGGCATGAGAAAACTCCTAAATTCCTTGAGTGTGAAGCCATCTCAAATAGTTGATCGATGAGATGACTTCTGATCCTTTATTCTTTAAGCGACGTGGCCTTTCCATTTTCTCCAACGCTCTTGGTCTGGAGAACCTTCAATATCGAGGTTGTCTGCGCCAACGTTAAAGTTGTAATAGTCACGTAAAATACTTTCTAAATCAGGGCCACCGCAGTTGCCTTGTAAGATTTGATTCACTGGCAGCCAAGCTTGAATATATTTTTCAGGTTCACGTTCAAAAATGTCATGACAGCCGTCTGAACAGGTGTGATAACGCTCACCTTTATAAATACTGTCACGATAACTGAATATGGTCGGGTCGCCATTCATTTCCGTAAAGGTCATTGGAATCTGACAGATTTGGCACAGTTGTGGTAAGCCATTGCTATAGAAGCGTTTACCTTCAGCTTCCAACTTACGTGCCAGTTCCCATTTCGGACGGTAATACTTGTCGAAGGTGTCTGGATATTTTTCAGATAACCAATCCATTTCTTCGTCGGTTGGAATCCACGTATGGAAACCGGCAGCATGGCCAAAGTTGTAGAAAATCCACCATGCTTGATGTGAGATATGCTCTTTTTCTTTCACAATCACGTCGGAATATTTCGGCATGCGAATACCGTAACGGCTGAGGTCTTTAAACAATGCACCACCAGCTTCTTCGAAATAGGTTTCCCACGCTTCTTTCCATGACATGACTTTGTTTGGCAGCATGTAATCCATCATCATGCCGACAATCGACAGCAGGCGAGTACCACGCCAGAACCATTTATCAATCCATTCCTGTACGATTGGCACGTTGTCTTCGTGTTGTTCCAATAGGAATTTGACGATTTCCAAACCTAAGGTCATATGGCGTGCTTCATCGGACTGTGCACTGAAACCAAAGGTTACGGTGGCCATATCGCCGTTATACGCCGCGCCAGACATAAATGGCACGAACAATAAGTTGGTCAGCACATATTCAAAGGAGAAACTAATTGCGAGTAAGAACTCAAATGGCCCAGCAGAACGTGCATCTTCAAAGAATGATTTTGGAACCGACAAATACCAAACGCGGTCATGCATGTGCGCCCAATCTTGGAAGCCATCAAAGAACTTGTTGTAATGGCTCATAGCATGGATTTGGGTTTGTACATGACGTAGTTCATCAATCGATTGCATTTGTGATGCAATACGCGTACCGATGCCGCTAAATTGACGGCCCACATGCGCATAGCCTTGATAAGCTTGATATTCCAACGGGGTTACTGCTGTTAAAAACAGTTTGATGGCATTTAAATAGCGTTCATTACTGACATTCATTTGTCCATTATTTTGTGCAAAGGCATCAAAAATGGCATACAGTTTTTTCTCTTTTTCCGCCTGATATTTCCAGTACGAATCCATGGTTAAACGGAACGGATCTTCCCATTTTGACCAGTCGGTGATTTTAATGCCTTCAAACTCTTCGTATGGAAAAGCATCTTTACGATCTGCATAGGAAAATTCCCAGTCCAGATCACGGGTCAGCATACGGTAACGGTCTTTGGCATTCAGTTTTTTAGTTGCTGTTTTTGCAGCAGTTTTGGTGTTTTTAACATCGGTATTCATGTTGATCATCCTGTTCAATATCTAAATACGGTGGCGTAGAAGCGGCCTAAATTTTTAATTCCATTTCAGGGTGAAGCTGTCGTCATCTTCATCGACGTTGCCACCCAATGTGATCATGTTGAGTTGTAGCTCTTGAATGTCCCAATCTTGTCCAAGTTTTTCAGAAACGGTTTCTGCACGGATAGTCAGAGCTGAGGTACTTTCGACTCGGATCATGGCCGGCAAGTACTGAATCGTGGCATCAGGATTGTCCTGCTCAATCGCTTCAATGATGTAGCGCGAGGTATCATTATCTTGTAATGCTAAATAAACTTTAGACGTCATGTCGGCTCTTCCTTATGCTGCTGAATCAATTAAAACAAACCCTGCTTTTTTGCTGCGCTCAAAAATGATATTGAGTGCATTATCGATGGAAGCGTCAGGGAGTGCTGCTTCTGCCCAAGCGCTAAAAGCCTGTTTGATTTGTGGCAGTAATTCTGCGATCCACGTTTGAATCAGAGCTTTATTGTCCTCAGACTCTGCTGCTGCGGTTTTTAAAACCGTATCAGACCATTTTCTTAAGTCAGTCAGACAGTCCTTCATAAATTCAGTCAAAATGGCAATATCTCGACCACCATGTTCAACTAACCATTGATCTAAACGGCCAAATACCAGTTCTTGTAACATGCTATCGATCAGCAGGTTTTGCAGGACATAAAGCTTGAACCAGTCTTGCTCAGTAAGGCTGTGTTCGCAAAGTTTGCGCAAGGGCTGCCAAGCAGCATCATTTATCCAAGCCTCTTTGGCTTGTTGTAAGGATTCGCCTGTGTTGCCATCCAGCATTAAGCCAATACGCGAAATGTACTGCGCCATCCCCAGACGATCCATGGCAGCAAAAATACAGGCCTGAGTAATCACAGTGCCATAACCATAAGCGCTGCCTGACATCATGTGTAGGTTCGCCGTTTGTTCGACATAACGAAAAGGCAATAAATAGGTGATGATTTTTTGTTTCACGTCATCGCTTAGGTTTTCAACCAGCTGGCGTTTCTCAAAAAATGAATAATTACTTTCAGCAGTATCTTGCATACGCGCACGATGTTGCACATAGGCGCCATAATAAAATTGACGCGGGTCTTTAAAGGCATACCAGTCTTGCATTACTAAAGCGGTATGAGTGTGATCATTTAAAGTTTTGTCTGGTTTCCACAAGGGGCGGTAATGGAAGTTGGTTGCACCTTGTACATCAAAACTCACTTCTTGATAACGCGTCGCCGGCTTGCCGCCAAAACGGCGTTCGATATAGGCATAGGTTTGACGAATCGGTTCTAAGCTGGATGTTTTAATTTCTAAAGTCATTACGATCTCCTTGTAGACTTAAGCCTGATCATCTGGATCAGAATTGCGAGCATGATTTAAAACGGTGGGTTCAACGCCATAACGCCATTTATCTTCCTGAGCATCGTTCCAAGCCTGCTGTTCAGGGGTCATTTCAATGACATGGTTAATTTCACAAAAATGCTGGAATGCTTGTTGAGGAAGAATCAACTCAACAAAAAGCGTCGGGTCGTGAATTGCAAAATCAAATTCGACAAATTTGGCATTCCGGTCGCCGGTAATGCGGATATATTTGACCAGTGGAGTATTCTGTTTGGTGTCTACCATTTTGTTGTCCTTCGCATCAGCATCAAAAAATTGATCTAGAGCTTCATGCTCTTATGATGGGTTTGTTATATACATTCCAAAAGTCGTGCCAACTTTTTAAATAGTTGTTATTTAATGATTTATTTTTTATTTCAGTAAAAGCATGGAAAAATTTTAATGAAATGATGAATATCGACCGCAATCGGTTTCATCAAAAGAACAAAGAGCATGAAAATATAAAAATACAGCGCAGCTACTGACTATTTTGCTAAAACATATATGATTGATATAAAAGAAATTTATTAAAATACCTAAAAAGTATGAAAATATGTAAATAAGCTAGTAAAGCTTTTTAGTTGGAATTAGGTAAGATCAAGATTGCATTCACAATGACATATAGCCAAGGATGGATATTATGCCCAAAGCCAAAGATGTGAAGGTATATAAGCAGATACTCGAACAAAATAAAGATATTCAAGATTTACTCGATAAAATTGTGTTCGATACACGCCATGGACAGATCTGGTTTGATGAAAACCGGATGCTGCTTATGCATACCAATATTTTAGGTTTTCTACGTAAAGATCTGTTTGATATGTTGGGATGGGAGCGAACCAAACGCTTTTTTATTCGTTGTGGCTATCAGGCGGGTATGCGTGATGCAGAAGTGACTTCAAAGCTACGTCCGAATTTAAATGAAGCAGAAGCCTTTATGGCGGGACCGCAAATGCATGGTATTCGTGGCATGGTACAAGTCGAAGTGAATGAACTTCAATTGAGTCATGATGAACATCTATTTTATGCAGATTTCAATTGGTTAAACTCATTTGAAGCAGAAGTGCATTTAAGCGAATTTGGTGCTTCTGATGAACCTGCTTGTTGGATGCAATTGGGCTATGCATGTGGCTATAGCAGCTTTGTGATGGGACGAACTATTATTTATCAAGAAACCCATTGTGTCGCGCAAGGCGATGAGCACTGTCGAATTATCGGCAAACCTTTGGACGAATGGGAAAATGCGGATGAGCTGATTCGTTTTATGTCTCCCGATCCAGTTTCGGATGAAATTATTGCATTGCAATCTGAACTGAATGAATTAAAGAAAAATATTTATACCGAAGCGGAAAGTGATTACACCATGTTTAATGCCGTGGGTGAATCCGCTGCTTATCGTAAAGTCTGTGATTTACTAAAAAAGGCAGCAGGCAGTAAAGTGGCAGTTTTACTACAAGGTGAAACTGGCGTTGGGAAAGAAGCTTTTGCACGTGGCATCCATAATGGCAGTCAGCGCAAAGAGCAGCCTTTTGTGGCCGTCAACTGTGCGTGTATTCCACCAGACTTGATCGAATCTGAATTATTTGGGGTAGAAAAGGGCGCTTTTACTGGTGCAACACAATCGAGAATGGGGAAGTTTGAGCGTGCGCATGGCGGAACGATTTTCCTCGATGAAGTGATTGAGCTTTCGCCGCGCGCACAGGCCGCACTTTTACGTATGCTGCAAGAAGGTGAATTTGAACGGGTAGGAGATATCCGGACACGTCAAGCGGATGTCAGAATCGTGGCGGCGACCAATGAAGACTTGGAGCAAGCGGTAAAAGACGGAAAATTTAGGGCGGATTTGTATTATCGACTGAATATTTTCCCGGTGATTATCCCGCCTTTACGTGAGCGCCGTGAAGATATTCCGCTGCTAATCAACCACTTTTTGAGTCGTTTTGAAAATATGTACGACAAAACCTTAAAAGGGCTCAGTGATAAAGCTAAAAATTTTATGATGAAATATGATTGGCCTGGCAATATTCGAGAACTAGAGAATTTGCTAGAGCGAGCAACTTTACTGACCGATCATCAGCAAGAAATTAAATTGGACAGTTTATTCCCTCAGCATCAAGAGCAGGAGCGACAAGAGTTTATGCAACCATCTGCCTTTGACAATATCGAAGATTTATTCAATGAAAACTTTTCTTTGGATGTACTTGAGCAAGAGATTATTCGTACGGCTATGGATAAAAGTAATCAAAATGTCTCCGTTGCCGCGCGTCTATTAGGCGTGAGTAGGGCAACTTTAGATTATCGATTAAAGAAAATTGGCAAATCTTAGGATATGTTCCGATTTGGATTTACACTCAATGAACACACCTGCCAAAAATAACAAAGGCCTATAGGTATGCGCTAATTTTTAAAATGAATGGTAATCTCACAAAATAAAAAACCTCCTAAATTAAAAATTAGGAGGTTTTTTATGGGTTTAATAGCCGTATAAAATGCCTGTAAGTATTAGAAATGATCTAAAACACGTTGAGTCGTATTAACGACTCAACGCTCAATCTATTTTATATGCGGTTTTAACTGTTAAGCCACTTGCAGATCTGAGGTAATTAATTCAACACCCGTCGCAGCTTTAATTTGTTCCAAAGTCACATCTTTGGCCAACTCAATTAATTTAACGCCTTTCGGGGTAATATCCAACACACCTAAGTCAGAAATAATTCTGCTGACCACACCTTGACCAGTCAGTGGAAGCGCACATTTCTTTAAAATTTTAGGCGAGCCATCTTTGGCAGTATGTTCCATCAGAACAACAATTTTTTGCACGCCTGCAACCAAATCCATTGCACCGCCCATGCCTTTGACTTTTTTACCCGGAATCATCCAGTTGGCAAGGTCACCTGTTTCAGACACTTCCATTGCCCCTAAAATCGCAATATTGACATGACCACCACGGATCATTGCAAAAGATTCTGAGCTGGAAAAAAATGAAGCGCCAGAGCGAGCAGTAACGGTTTGTTTACCAGCATTGATTAGATCTGCATCCACCGTTTCTTCCGTTGGAAACTCACCAATGCCTAATAAGCCATTTTCAGACTGCAACCAGACATTGACATTTTCAGGGATATAATTCGCCACAAGGGTCGGTAAGCCAATGCCGAGATTGACATAAAAACCATCTTCAAGTTCGAGTGCAGCGCGCTGCGCCATTTCATTGCGTGTCCAAGCCATGATTTAAGCCTCCGCTGCTTTTAAAGTCATTTGTTCTATACGTTTTTCCGGCACTGGATTTAAGACAATTCGATTGACATAAATCCCCGGAAGATGAATTTCATCTGGATCGAGCTCACCAATTTCAACGATTTGTTCAACTTCAACAATGGTAACTTTGCCGGCCATTGCACATTCAGGGTTAAAGTTACGTGCTGTTTTACGGAATACTAAGTTTCCGGCTTTATCAGCCTTATAGGCTTTAACGAGCGCAATATCTGTGGTGATGGTTGGTTCTAAAATATAATCTTTACCATCAAAGTTACGGACTTCTTTGCCTTCAGCAATCAGTGTTCCGACACCAGTTTGCGTGTAAAACGCAGGAATTCCCGCACCGCCAGAACGCAACTTTTCAGCCAAAGTACCTTGTGGGGTAAGTTCAACTTCAAGCTCGCCATTGAGGAACTGACGTTCAAACTCTTTGTTTTCACCAACATAAGATGAAATCATTTTCTTAATTTGTTTACTGAGCAACAGTTTTCCTAAACCAATGCCATCCGTACCCGCATTATTTGAAATACACGTGAGTCCAGTCGCGCCTGTGTCTTTTAAGGCGTCAATCAGCATTTCAGGAATGCCACATAAACCAAAACCGCCTACAGCAATACTTTGATTATTTTTAACAATATCCGCTAAAGCATCTTGCGCATTGGCAACAACTTTGTTCATCCGATGAATCCTTATTGTCCTTGATTGACTTATTACTAGCATTCCACGGCGCGTTTGGGAAATTGATTATTTTTAATGTGTAATAAAAAAAACTCAATAATGCAGCGCAGTAACATGAACTGCGCATCCAACATTGAGCTTTATTTGGAAAAAGTGATGGGATCAAAAAAAGGATAAATTTAAAGGATATTTTTTGTGTACTACGTTGATTTTAAGGCTTAGTTTAAAATTGATGCTGCATCATAATTTCAATAAATTGTGCTGAAATATTAGAAAGTTGTAGATCTTTTTTATACAGAATCCCGAGTTCCAAATGCACATTGACGTCAGAAATTTCAATTAAAATACTATCCTTGGTCGCAATAAACTTGCCAAATTGGCGTGGTATCGCGCTGACACCTAAGCCATAAGCGACAAAATGAGCCAATGAACTCACCTGATGGCATTCGAGTTTAAGATCTAAAGGCACATGATTTTCGACAGATTTTTTTTCAATAATATGCCGAACAATGGATGGATTTTGTAAGCTGATAAATGGAAAAGTCAGAAGTTGTTTCCATGTCACACTGGACTGATGCGCTAAAGGATGATCTTTTGGAATAACCGCGACAAAGTCTTCATTTAAAAGGGGATGAAAGTGCATATGCTCACAAATTTGAGGCTTAAAACAAATCCCTATTTCAAATATACCATCTTGAATTTTTTCAATAATTTTTTCATTGGGTACATCATGAATCGAAAAATTAATATTCGGATGGGCCTTGGAAAAAAGATGCAGCAGTTCGGGCAATACCGCATGCGTTGCATAGGGCATAGAGGCAATATTTAAGGTGCCGCGCTGCAATTGAAAGCGCTGTTTGAGATCCTTTTCCATATCTTCCCAATTGGCTAACAGCTTTTTGGCATACGGAATCAAAGATTGACCTTCGGGGGTAATATCAACCCGGCGTGTGTTGCGTTTAAACAGTTTGCCGCCTAATTCTTCTTCCAGTGTTTTGATACTGATACTGATGGCGGATTGGCTTAAACAAAGTTCATCGGCAGCACTGGCGTAATTGAGTGTACGCGCCAAGACTAAAAATGCCTTTAATTGCTTTAGTGTCATTGCGTAGTCTCTTCATATTTTATTGATTTATACACAGAAAATTCAAAATTAAAAAGTTCATATAGGCACTTTAACATATCCATCAATAAGAGAGTTTGTTGCTAAATTAATGAATTTTAATAAATAAATTTAAATTCTAATGCTGTTTAAGTTGCCTGTTTAATATTCTAAAGCATGTTGTCGCAAAATGATAAGTCGGTGTCGTGAAATGTAAAGTGTTAGCTTGGGTGAATATTGTAGTTTTGATGCAGGAATTATTAATACTGAATAAAAATCAGCAGGGAAAAGGACATGAGTTCAAATCAAGCAGTACGGTTCGATGAAGTTGGTACACCAGATGTGATGTATCTGGAAGATATCAATGTAGGAGAGCCTGCAGCAGGTCAAGTGCGCGTTCGCCATGTTGCTGTCGGCTTAAATTATGCAGACACTTATTTCCGTGATGGTACCTATAAAATCCCACTGCCAAACGGTATGGGCGTTGAAGCTTCAGGTATCGTAGATGCTGTAGGTGAAGGCGTGACCAATGTTCAAGTGGGCGATAAAGTCACCTATACCGGTTTCATCAATACACTGGGTGCATATAGTACCGCAAGATTGGTCGATGCTAACGTATTGATTAAGTTGCCTGAAGGTATTTCATGTGAAACTGCAGCAGCCATGACGATGCGTGGACTAACTTCTGCTTATTTGATGCGCCGTATTTATGACTTCAAAAAAGGCGATACCATTTTATTGCATGCAGCAGCTGGTGGTGTAGGCCTGATTGTTTCTCAATGGGCAAAACTACTTGGTTTAACCGTCATTGGAACCACGTCTTCTGAAGCAAAAGCAGAGATTGCACGTGCACATGGTTGTGACCATGTTATTAACTACAGCACTGAAAATGTGGCTGAGCGCGTACGTGAGTTGACAGGTGGTGTGGGTGTCAATGTTGTATTTGACAGTGTGGGTAAAGATACCTTTATGTCTTCACTTGACTCACTTAAACGCCGTAGTCTATTGGTTTGCGTAGGCACAGCTTCTGGTCCAATCCCAGACTTTAATCCAGTGTTATTGGCAATGAAAGGTTCATTGTTTATTACGCGTCCAGCCTTGGCAGATTACATTGCTGATCCTGCGGAAAAGCAAGCGCTTGCTGATGAGTTGTTTGATCATGTTCGTAGTGGCCGCATCAAAATTGAAATTAATCAACGTTATGAGCTTAAAGATGCAGTTCAAGCTCACCGTGATTTAGAGGCGCGTAAAACCACTGGATCATCCATTTTTGTAATTTAAAAATTTTTGCGGGAAAGGATTTCTTATGCAAATTGAAAAATTAAGCTGCCATATTGGGGCAGAAATAAGCGGTATAAATTTAGCTGATGCGATTCATGACAATGACTTGTTTGTAGAAATTCGCAGTAACTTATTACAGCACCGTGTTTTATTCTTGAGAGATCAAGATATTACACGTGCAGAACATGTGGCATTTGCAGAGCGTTTCGGTCAGTTGGAAGACCACCCAGCATTGGGTAGTCACCCAGAGTATCCGGGTCTGGTGCAAATTTATAAAAACCCAGAGAGCCCAATCGATCGTTATGAAAATTCTTGGCATAGCGATGCGAGCTGGCGCAAAGTTCCGCCTATGGGCTGTGTGCTGCGCTGTCTGGAATGTCCGCCTGTTGGTGGTGACACCATGTGGACCAATATGGTGATGGCTTATGAAAATCTGCCAGCACATATTAAAGAGCAAATTGCTGACCTGCGTGCTTATCACAGTATTGAAGCGAGTTTCGGTGCGGTAATGCCAATCGAAAAACGCCTTGCTTTGAAAGCACAATTTCCAGATGCAGAGCACCCAGTGGTGCGTACACATCCAGAAACAGGTGAAAAAATCCTGTATGTGAATGCTTTTACGACACATTTAAGTAATTTTCACACCAAAGATAATGTGCGCTTTGGGCAAGATGCAAATCCAGGCGCGTCTGAGCTGTTACGTTACCTCATTACGCAAGCGTATATTCCAGAGTATCAAGTCCGTTGGCGCTGGAAACCAAACAGCATTGCGATTTGGGATAACCGCAGCACACAGCATTATGCTGTCATGGATTACCCAGCTTGTCATCGCAAAATGGAACGCGCAGGCATTATCGGTGATGCAACCTATTAAAGGTTAAATCGCTCTATACACAACGAATTATTCACAATTAAAAATACATAAGGAGATGCACATGCAATTCTTTGACGATTCCTTGCACCCAGAAAACATGGAAAAAGTGGTGATTACGGTAGCGCCATATGGCCCAGAATGGATGCCAGAAGATTTCCCAGAAGATATTCCTGTGACCATGGAAGAGCAAATCCAGAAAGCAGTGGAATGCTATGAAGCAGGCGCTTCGGTACTGCATTTGCATGTGCGTGAACTGGACGGCAAAGGCTCAAAACGCCTGTCAAAGTTTAATGAACTGATTGCTGGTGTTCGTGCAGCAGTACCAGACATGATCATTCAGGTGGGGGGGTCAATTTCATTTGCACCAGAAAGCGAAGGTGAAGCTGCAGTTTGGCTGAGCGATGATACACGTCATAAATTGGCCGAGTTAAATCCAAAACCTGACCAAGTAACCGTTGCGGTAAACACCACGCAAATGAATATTATGGAACTTTTGTATCCTGAATATTTAAAAGGAACGTCACTAGAGCATCCAGCAGTTCAAGCGGCTTATGCTGAAATGACCGTACCTGCAGGTCCAGAATGGTTAATTGAACACCTTAAACGCCTAGCAGCAAATGGTATTCAGCCGCATTTCCAATTGACCGGTATGCATGGTTTAGAAACTTTGGAGCGTTTGGTTCGTAAAGGTCTGTATAAAGGCCCAATGAACTTGACTTGGATTGGTATTGGTGGTGGTTTCGATGGTCCAAATCCATTTAACTTCTTCAATTTCGTTCACCGCGTTCCAGATGGTTGTACTTTGACTTCTGAATCATTGCTGAAAAATGTCTTGCCGCTAAACACTATTTCAATGGCAATGGGTCTGCATGCACGTGTGGGTAATGAAGATACGATTATTGATCATAAAGGTGAGCGTTTCTCTTCTGTTGAGCAAATTAAACAGACGGTTCGTATTGCTCATGAACTAGGTCGTGAAGTTGCCAATGGTAAAGAAGCGCGTGAAATTTACCGTATTGGTGTGCAGTACGACAGTATTGAAGAAACATTGCTAGCGAATGGTATGGCACCGAACCGTAAACCGGGTCAAAAGGGTGTACCTCAACGCTAGTTGAAAAACTTGAGCGAATAGGATTTTTGCACTCAAGTTAAACATCAAAATGCGAAGAATCACAAAAAATGAAGCTTTGTGATTCTTTGCCGATGCAATGAAATATTTAAAATAAAAATACACACGGAGGTTGTTATGGGTGCGCATCAATATTCAGCGTCAGCAACTGGCATCGATACATCGATTGGTATTCCGCGTCGATATGCCTGGATTGTTTTTGCACTTACATTTGGCTTACTGATTTCGGACTATATGTCACGTCAGGTGCTAAATGCTGTTTTTCCACTGATCAAAAATGAATGGACATTAACCGACAGTCAACTTGGTTTGCTGAGCGGTATTGTAGCTTTGATGGTCGGATTATTGACCTTGCCGTTATCAATTTTGGCAGACAAATTTGGTAAGGTAAAAAGCTTAACCATTATGGCGGTGTTGTGGAGTTTGGCGACCCTTGGCTGTGCCGTGGCGGAAAGCTATGAACATATGTTGTTTGCTCGCTTTTTAGTCGGTGTTGGTGAAGCGGCTTACGGTAGTGTCGGTATTGCAGTGGTTGTTGCGGTTTTTCCAAGAGATATGCGCGCAACATTGGCCAGCTCATTTATGGCAGGCGGTGTTTTCGGTTCTTTTCTAGGTATGGCTTTAGGCGGTGTGTTGGCTGAACATTTTGGCTGGCGCTGGGCTTTTGCGGCTATGGCAATCTTTGGCTTAGTTCTAGCAACGCTCTATCCACTGTTGGTCAAAGAGAAAAAAATCGGTTCAACTCAAAAACAACTGGCTGCAACGCAAAAAGATAGCCCAAACAAAAATGTACTCAGATCAATTTATTCAAGCCGTTCTGTTGTTGCGACCTATATTGGCAGCGGCCTACAGTTGTTTGTTGGCGGTTCGTTCATCGTTTGGTTTCCGAGTTATCTCAATCGCTACTATGGTATGAGTACGGATAAAGCAGGGATCATCGCCGCGGTTATTCTCTTATGCAGTGCTGTGGGGACGATTTTATGCGGCATGCTCTGTGACCGTCTAGGCAAGGACCGTCCAGATCGTAAAGTGACGCTAGCGATTGCTTATTGCTTACTTGGCTGCATCTTGCTTTCTATTGCATTTGCGATGCCTGTCGGTGTTTCTCAATTAGTTGTGATTGCACTTGGTATGTTTTTGGTGCTAGGCACCAATGGCCCTTCGAGCGCCATGGTTGCCAATCTGACACATAACTCAGTACACAGTACAGCATTTGCAACTTTAACTTTAGCTAACAATTTCTTGGGCTTGGCTTTAGGTCCTTTAGTGATTGGTAAGTTATCTGATGTGATTGGCCTGCATAGTGCATTTCAGATTATGCCGGTAATGAGTATTGCAGCTGCAGCCGTCTTCTTCTATGCAAAGCGCCACTATTTACGTGATATGGCGGGCTTTAATTTAAAAGCTGCTGAACAGCACGCTATGCCATCACAAGAAGGTGATGAGAAATGAAAACAAAATTAAGTATCGAAGTATTTTTTGATTTTATTTGTCCTTGGTGTTTGATTGGAAAACGTCAACTCCAAGTTGCAATTCAACAATTGAAACAGACTCATCCCAATGTGGATGTGAATATCAAATGGCGTGGTGTACAGTTACTGCCATCCATGCCAATTGAGGGTATTCCTTTTAAAGCGTTTTATTTACAGCGTTTAGGTAATAAAACAGCGGTGAGCATGCGTCAAGAACAAGTGCGTCAAGCAGCGAAAGTGGTTGGCGTGGAAATTGATTTTGAGCGGATCCCACGTATGCCGAATACGGCACGTGCACACAGTATATTTGCCAATGCTATGCGGCTTGGCGATTCTGCTCAGCATGATCTTTTTCTCGAAGGCTTATTTTCTGCTTATTTTCATCATTCTGAAAATATTTCTGATCTTGATGTTTTACAGAAAATTGCCATGTATTGCGGTTATCCAGAAGCACAAATTAAAGAGCTTTTAGACGCACCAGATATTCCATTTATTTCCGCCAATACCGGTGGAAAAGGTGTGCCTTATTTTGTATTTAATGGAAGTTTTGCATTAGCAGGAGCTCATCCAGCAAATATGCTTTATAAAGCCATGCTTGATGCTCTCGCTGTACAAGAGCAGGCTGCAGTATGACAAGACGTTTCGAAGTACCAGAGCACAAAGTTCCAGCATTAGGGGAACGCGTGTTTCTGGACGTAGGTGGTAAATTTCTGATCCTTTTTAATATTGAGGGTCAGTTTTATGCCATTGAAGACAGTTGCCCACATCAAGGTGCATCACTGTTCAGCGGTAAATTAGAAGGTTGCATGATTCAGTGCAGTGCACATGGTTTGCGCTTTAATTTAAAGGATGGCTGCATGCTCAATTCGGACATGCTGAAAGTTAAAACTTATCCAATTGAAATAAATGAAACAAATATTGTAATCATGCTGGAAGATGGAGTCGGAACATGAGTAACTCTCAGATGACAGCTATAAATTATTCTACGATTAGCCAAAGAGCGAGAACGCTTGCCCCCGGCTTTGCAGTTAGCGTGGTCGCTGCTACTGCGGCCAGTTTTTTAGCTGAGCATTATGGTGCTCCCGTCATGCTCTTTGCATTATTGCTTGGCATGGGGCTGAGTTTTTTAGCGACTGAAGGTGCTTGTAAACCGGGTATCGAATTTACCGCACGTACTGTGATGCGTATTGGTATTGCATTATTAGGTATGCGCATTACCTTGGAGCAGATTACTGCTCTAGGTTGGCAGCCTGTAGTGTTGGTATTAACTTTGATTGTGGTCACTATTTCAGTATCTGTCGTGGTAGCGAAACTCATCGGTTTCCAGCGTTTATTTGGAATGCTGACAGGGGGGGCAACGGCCATTTGTGGTGCTTCAGCTGCTTTGGCATTATCGGTGGCATTACCTAACCATCCACAGAAAGAAAAAGCCACGTTATTTACCGTGATTGGTGTCTCTGCACTTTCAACCATTGCGATGATTGTCTATCCGATGATTGCGCAGTGGTTAGAGCTGTCACCGCAACATGCGGGTATATTCTTAGGTGCAACCATTCACGATGTCGCGCAGGTCGTTGGTGCTGGCTACAGTATGTCAACCGAAACTGGGGATACTGCGACCGTTGTTAAATTGATGCGTGTGGCGATGCTTTTACCAGTGATTGTCTGTGCGGCGATGATTACCCGTATGCAAGGTGCGACATCGACAGGGAAACGCCCGCCTTTATTACCATGGTTTGCCGTGGGCTTTTTAATCCTTGCATGTATTAACAGCACAGGCTGGATTCCATCAATGGTACAGGGTGGCGTCAATGATTTATCACGTTGGTGTTTGATTATTTCCATCAGCGCGCTGGGCATGAAAACACAGTTTAAAGAATTAGCAACTGTTGGGATGAAGCCAGTCCTCTTTATGATCGGGGAAAGTATCTTCCTAGTGCTATTGGTTTTGGCTGTCATGTATTGGTTGTTCTAAGTTAACTTATAAATGTAAATAAAAAGGCCAATATGAATTGGCCTTTTTTTCGTACACGATTTAACACGTATGGATTATTTATTATGGTTACGCCACGCAACAGGGGTTGTACCAAATTGACTAATAAACCAGCGGGTAAAAGAGCTAGGCATAGAATAGCCAAGAATATCTGAAATCTGCCCAAGGCTATAGTTGAGATTATTTAAATAGCGAAATACTAATGTGCATCTGACTTCATTCACCAGAATACTAAAACTGGTTTGAGATGCTTCTAAACGGCGCTGCAAGGTGCGTACATTGACACCATGGGTTTGCGCTACTTGTTCAATGGTGGCTTTACCCATAGGTAACAATAAATAAATGCTTTTGCGGATATCGGCAATAATGGAATCATTTTCGGTATTTTGTACGCTGTCGAGATATTTTTGTGCATGATTTGCCATAGCAAGATTGCCGGTTGGTGTACAGGCATCTAAGATTGCTGTGGTACAGACAATGCCATTAAACTCACTGCCAAACTCCAGTGAGCAGCCAAAAACTCGGCGATGGACACTTAAATCTTGCGGTGCGTTATGGGTAAAATGCACACTGAGTGGTTTCCATTTTTGCGGTAAAAGTGAAGCGCAAAAACGATGCATAATACCTAGGGCAAGTTCGGTGGATTGACGGCTATAGTGATCTGAATTGCTCACAACTTCTTCACGAATAATGACCGTATTTCCCACTTCTTCAATATGAATACCCAAGGCATTATTAAATTGGTTGCGATAGCGAAGCAAAACCATAAGCGCTTGCCTGAGCGTATTTTGATAGCTTAATAAAAGACTAATTTCACCAAAATCTGACAACTCACGCTGCTCAGCCATTTTTAGGCCAATGACGTCACAGCCGCTCACTTCAGCAGTGTGTTCCAATAAAGAAATCGCTTTATCGACAGGAATACGTTGTTTAACGTCACTGAGCTGTGATTGCTGAAGGCCTACTGCGCTCAGTAACTTATAAGGATTGAGCTTAAGTTGATGAATAACATCAATATAGTTTTTCAATACCGCAGAGTGCGCTAGAGGAACCATTTTTAATCTTCCTTAAATAAATACAAATCTTCCTGATTTGTGAACTCTTTATAACCAAAAAAGCGTTGTATAACAGTGCCTACTTTGGTCTAAACCTAAATAAAAACTGATCTTTCAAGTTCTTATTTTTCCATAATTATTGATGATTTATTCAGCGAAAAACAAGATTTATTTCTGCCGAAATGTCATGAAATGTAAAGTTGGTGTCGTTAAATGTATATCGGTTATTACCTGATCAATTTATGTTGGATAACCATAAGCCTTGCCCAAGGATCGGCAAAGCATAAATGCTTTATTAGGTGCAGAAATGGAAAAGTTATTTACACATGCAACGGTTTTAATCATTCCAGGTCTACGTGATCACGTTGAGGAACATTGGCAAACCTTTTTGGCTTCTCGCCTACAAAAAGTTCGTACAGTAGAACCTGCTGAAACCAATAAATTGAACTGTGCGAATCGTGTAGCACGTATTCAGGCAGAGTTAGACAAAATTGAAGGGCCGGTAATTTTGGTGGCGCACAGTGCTGGCGTATTAATGACGGTGCATTGGGCAGCATTGCATCATGCACAAATCCAAGGTGCTTTATTGGTTGCACCACCTGACTTATCTCAAAGTTGGCCTGCAAATTACCCAAGTCCTGAACAGTTGCGCACAGAAGGCTGGGAACCACTTCCAACTCAAAAACTACCTTTCCCAAGTATTGTGGTGGCGAGCACTAACGATCATCTTGCCAGCTTTGAATCTGTGGCATATTTGGCCGCGTTATGGGGGAGTGAATTTGTCAATGCCGGTGCAGTAGGGCATTTAAACCCTGCGTCAGGTTTTGGTGAATGGCCAGCGGCGGAAAAATATGTACTACAGCTTGATGCTTTAAACAGTGCTAAGACATTAACGGCTTAATGCCTGAATCACTGTATGAAATGAATGTCGTGAGATATTAAATAAAGTCTAAAAAGTGACTGAATGACTAAAAAGTAAAACCCAAAGACAAATTTAAGGTTTTTAAATTCAGTAGTTTGGGAGTCGCCAAGGATGGTGAAAAGCTTGTTTTTTAGCATTTTTCAATTAAATAAATTTATTTAATTTGCGAACGAACCACAGATTTTTAGATTTAGCCTTAAAAAATACCACACAACACAGTGTGAACATATCGATATGGAGATGATATGGTAAGTCCCGTTGTAAACAAAAAAAAAGTGCAATACCCGACAACTCAGCTCACCAAACTGAGCCTACTTATGGGGTTGATTTTTACGGTTCCACATGTGCAGGCAGCAAGTTATGCACTGAATGATCAATGGAAATTGGAAACCAATACCAGTATCAGCATTGGGCAAAGCTGGAGTACGGAAAACCCAGATTCATTGATGCTCTACAAGCCTGATGCACAGACCATTGGTAAAGTTGGTACGGGTATTGACATTAATGGTGACAATGGCCGTTTAAACTTTGAAAAAGGCGATGCGATTTCACAAATTGTGAAAGGTCTAACCGAAGTCCGTTTGAATGGTCAGCAGCAAGGTGCTGTGATTAGTGCAAAATACTGGTATGACCATGCCTATGAAACAGGTCATGGAGACTTTACTGCTTTTGATGATTCTGACTGGCCACGTCTGGTGAAATATAAAGGCATCGACCTTTGGGATGCCTATATCTGGAAAAATTTTAGCTTTGATCAAGGACAGGGCCTAAATCTTAAACTTGGGAAACACGCCTTAAATTGGGGTAAATCTCAATTCTTCCAAAATGGCCTGAACTCTGTCAGTGCATTTGATTATGCAGCAATGAATCGTCCGGGCGGCGATGTCAAAGAACGAATTATTCCGGTAGAGATGTTTTCTTTTGAGGCAAGTCTGAATGACAAACTCAAAGTGGAAGGTTTCTATCAATTTAAGTTCAGACCATCAGTTGTGGATGGCTGTGGAACCTTCTTTGAAATCTCTGATGTCTTTGCGGAAAATTGCGGTCCATTGTTAATTGGTGGTCCCGGTTTTACCACAGATCAAGCCATTAATGGACCTTTAGATTTTACCGTAGCACGTTTGCCGAGCGAATATGCGAAGGATAGCGGTCAATTTGGTTTTGCCATTAAGCAGACTATTCCAAGTTTAAACAATGCTGAAATTGGTGCGTATTATGCCAATTATCACAGCCGTATCATGCATTTTGATGGAATTGCCGTGTCAGAGACGGGACCGCAAAACTATCATACGGCACGTATTCTCTCGGTTTATCCAGAAGATATTGAAATGTATGGTTTAAGCTTTGCAGGAAAATTTGGTAAAACCTCAGTTTTCAGTGAGTTAAACTATAAGCCAAAAATGCCATTGCACTTTAACAGTACCGATATGGTGTATGCACAGGCCTTATATAATGATACGCCAATCACAGCACCCGGAGAAACCTTAGAGCTTGGCCAACGGATCAATGGTTTTGCAGAAGTGCCTGTAACGCAATTTACCCTTGGCGCAGCCACGGTCATTCCAAATGTGCTTGGTGCAAGCGCAATGTCTTTAGTCGGTGAAATGGGCGTCAACCATATTGCGGATCTGGGCGATTATCATTTTGGTCGCAGTGGTGCATTTGGTCGTAGTGGTTTGTCGACTGGTGCTTATGATCCAGCCGATGTAAAAACCTACTGTATCGCACCGGGCACAGGAAAGCTGTCGGACAAAGAAGTTCAGGACTTAAACGAGAAGTACTGTAATGACGAAGGCTTCTTTGAAGAATGGTCGGTCGGTTACCGTTTACGTGGTGCATTGAGTTATAACGATTGGTTACCACAAACGGTCGTGACACCAAGTCTGATGTTCCGTCATGATGTACATGGCTATGGACCAAATTTCCAAGAAGGTCAAATGGCAATTTCGGCAGGTATTTCTGCAACTTACCAAAAGAAATACACAGCGGAACTAGGTTATACCAACTTCTTTGGCAGTAATGATTACAGTATCTTAGATGATCGTGATTTTGCTTCACTGACGTTTAAAACCAGTTTTTAATGCCTGTGTACAAAACGTTTCAACATGATCTAAATGAAATCAGCCATAAACAATATGGCTGATTTTGTTGAATAAAATAGATAGACAGCAGTTGATCAAGACAATCTGACTTCAGTATTGCTTTGAACAAAAGATTAGAGATAAAGATGGAAATAAATCATTCAAATTTACAAGAAATTTCTAATCCGATTGGTATTTTAAACTTGATCGCCAATTATTTGGATGAAAAGGGTTTTGATGCACAAACGTTGTTTAGTCAATATTCGATTAAATTAGAAGATTTAGAAAATAATTTGCTGCCGGTGTCTTTACATACGCAGGGCAGTATTTTAAAAGCAGTAGAAGCGTTAACCGGCTGTGATCATGTCGGATTGATTATTGGTCGTAAAGCTCAGCTGGCCAATATCGGCCCTTTACGCTTTCTGGTGCTAAATGCCGAAACCATACGCGATGCGCTTGAAAGTTTGTTTAGTTATGGTGTGATGTGGTACAGAGGCCAAAAACTCGACATCAAAGAAGAAGAGGGCTATGCACGAATCTGCATGCGCATCGATGGCGATTTACCCGGTGCTGATCAATACCACACCGCTTATTTAGCGGCGATGGTTTCCATTATTGAACTGATCTTGGGTAAAGCTTGGGCGCCGACAATGGTTCGAATTGCTTATCCCAAACCCAAATCTGCCCATGTGTATGAGAAAATTTTTGGTTGTCCTGTGTGGTTTGGACAATCTCAGCATGAAATTTTGTTTCCACAAAACTTATTAGATCAAAAACGTATCGGACATGATCGCCAGTTAGATCAGTTTCTGCGTCAGCATTTGTCTGAAATGCAAAGTCATGAGCATGTCGATCTTGTGAGTCAAATTTCTAAAATTATTGAAGAATTATTGCCTTACCGGAACTGCACCATGGATCGTGTAGCTGAATATTTTTCGGTAAATCGTTTTACGCTGTACCGCTATTTAAATCGTCAGCAAACAACATTTGAAGATCTGTTGGACAATACACGTAAAACCCTATCCGCCAATTTATTAAAAAATAAAACCTTGATGATCATTGATGTGGCAAACCAAGTTGGATATGACGATCAAGCCAATTTTACCCGCGCTTTTAAACGCTGGTATGGAATGACCCCGGGCCGTTGGAGACGCGCTCAACTTGCCGCTTAATGCTCGAAAATTTCTGTTCAGATTTATCTAAATTTAGATCTATTTGCATCATCATAAAAAGACCTCGTGTTCTGGGTAAGCCCATGCATGAGGTGTTGTTCTGTGCACTGTCTTTTTCTCAAAAATAAGGCTTTAAATTTAGTATTTTACTGGTTTTAAGCTGTATTATTCTTTAGTTTTAAACTAAATATTAATATAAAACAAATGCTTATTATTTTTTTGTCTCACTGCAACCAAATGACAAAAAAAATACACCACATGACAAAAATCTATTTAAAAAAATAGGTAGTTTAAGCATGAAGTCAGAAAAAATTGACGATGGATATTAAAAAAACGATCGCGACAGATTGTAGATAAGGATGTTTTAAATGATTGGAAATATGATGTTTCAACCATTGCTAATCAGCAGCTTAATCGAGCATGCAGCAACATATCATGCAGATACTGAAATTATTTCAAAGAATACTGACGGTTCAATGACCCATACCAATTGGGGGCAAGTTGCACAAAATGCCAAGCGTTTTGCCAATGTATTAGCGTCTTTTGATTTAGCAATCAGTGACCGTGTTGCGACCATTGCTTGGAATAATCATCGTCATTTAGAAACATGGTATGGCATTTCGGGCAGTGGATTGGTTTGCCACACGATTAACCCTCGATTATTCCCAGAACAATTAAGCTATATCGTCAATGATGCGGATGACAAAGTTCTGATTTTTGATAAAACTTTTATTAATTTAGTGTTATCAATCAAAGATTCTATTCCATCTGTTGAGCATTTTATTTGCTTAGATGCCTTTGATCGTGATATTCAAAAAGCGCTGCCAAATGTTTGTTTTTATGATGATTTAATCAAAGAGCGTTCAGATCAATTTGAATGGACAGAGTTGGATGAGGCTAAAGCCAGTTCGTTGTGTTATACCTCGGGTACGACGGGCAATCCAAAAGGCGTTTTATATAGTCATCGTTCAACAGTATTGCATAGCTATGCGTCGAGTTTACCGGATTCATTTAACTTCTCAGCACTCGATCGTATTTTACCAGTTGTGCCAATGTTCCATGTTAATGCATGGGGAACGCCATATTCAGCAGCGATGATTGGATGCAGCATGGTGCTGCCGGGGCCAATGCTGGATGGTGCAAGCTTGGTTCAGCTGATTGACCAATATAAAGTAACCAATGCTTTGGGTGTACCGACGATTTGGCAGGGCCTATTAAATGCAGCCTATCAATCGGGTAGTAAACTTGAAAGTTTGGTGCGTAATATTGTGGGCGGCGCTGCTTGTCCTCCATCGATGCTAAAAGCCTTTAAAGATGATTTTCAATGTGAAACCATCCATGCTTGGGGCATGACCGAAACCAGTCCTTTAGGTGCGGTAAATCAGCTTAAAGCGAAGCATTTAGAGACTGACGAAACCGAGCAGTTCAAGCAACGTTTTGCACAAGGCCGTCCGCCGTATGGGGTAAGCTTACGTGTTTGTCATGATGAGAAAGGTGTTGAAGAGTCTGCACGTGATGGATACACACCAGGGCATTTACAAATTAAAGGTCACTGGATTGTTGAGTCCTACTTTAATCAATTTGATCATGCACTCACTCAAGATAACTGGTTTGACACGGGTGATATCGCAACCCTCGACCAAGATGGCTATATGCAGATTAGTGACCGTTCCAAAGATTTAATCAAATCTGGCGGTGAGTGGATTTCATCGGTTGAGCTGGAAAATATCGCAATTGCACACCCTGAACTGGAAATGGTGGCGGTGATTGCCGCATCGCATGCGAAATGGGATGAGAGACCGATTTTGATTGCCAAGAGAGCTGCGGTGAGTAGTTTATCTGAAGCTGAGGTCTTGGCTTTTTACCACAACAAAATCGCCAAATGGCAAATCCCTGACCGCGTGATTTTTGTCGATGCGATTCCTGTCGGTGGTACAGGAAAAATACTGAAAAAAGATTTACGCGAAATATACGGTTCAGTTTTGTTGGAAGAAACGCCAGCATAACTTTGATTTTACTCAGCTTAAATATTCATGGAAGGGAATATGACACAACAAACATCTGCAGGCTTAAGATTCAGACAAGCACTGGAAGTAGAAAAGCCATTACAAATTATC
>NZ_JBLZXR010000060.1:0-43654 GCF_050285345.1 Acinetobacter sp. | reverse complement strand
CTCAGTCGGTAGAGCGACGGACTGTTAATCCGCAGGTCCCTGGTTCGAGCCCAGGTTGGAGAGCCAAATTCTAAAAAGCCCACTCATTACGAAGTGGGCTTTTTTTTATGCCTTAAAAATTTTCTCAATGTAAATTATGTCTTTAGCAATTACCCTCACCTTCTTTTATAAGGTCGTTTTAGCAGCTCATATAAATAAGGCTTTAAACAATCTGAATAATCGCTCCTTTAAGGCCACCCCTAAAAATACGCTTTAGATCAAACATGTTTATTTTTAATGCATTCAATGCAAATTTATGAGTTTTTTACAATTGTGACTTGACCTTACTGCATTTGCCCCATAGAATGCCACTCAGATTCTCCAATAGCTCAGTCGGTAGAGCGACGGACTGTTAATCCGCAGGTCCCTGGTTCGAGCCCAGGTTGGAGAGCCAAATACCTAAAAGCCCACGCATGATGACGTGGGCTTTTTTCATATATGTAGTTATTTCTGTGTTTGATCTAAATCAGTTTATTTTCTTTATTATTGGCTGTATGGCAACTTTAGCGCTTGCCTGCTTAGTTTTCCCTCGCCTCTTTCGTCGTAAACAGAAATTTTTCCCTCGTCGTGTCATCACTGCTTTTGAAAGTAAAATGTTTCATCGACTGAATGAAGCATTTCCTGATTATCATGTTTTGGCACAAGTGGCTTTTAGTGCATTAATTACCAATCAAAATTATAAAATTCGCAATCGGTTTAATCGCAAAGTGACCGACTTTGTCATCCTCGACCAAGCCTACAATGTCTTGGTGATTATTGAGCTGGATGATCCGAGTCATATCGGAAAGGAAATGGAAGATGCAGAGCGTGATGCAATGCTTGAGGAAGCGGGTTATCGCATATTACGCTACACCAATATCCCAAGCATTAGTACATTAAGACATGATGTAGATTAAAGAATTTTCATCTCATCTATAGCTGATTACTTAACTCTTCAGTACACCAAAGACCTTAAAGAATCGAATTTTACAGGTATTTTTACGTGCTGATATTTTTAGAATTTAGCTATACTTAATACGAAATTTAGACTCTGTGAAAATTATTCCGTACTTAAAATTAAAACCCTTGCGCTTTTTGTGTTGCCAATACCTCTGATACCGCCTGATCTGCTTCGGCAGCAATGTCTTCATCTGCTTTAGCTTTTTTGGCTGTTTCCTTTGCTTTAATTTTTTCAATCATTTCTGCTTGCTGTTGTTTATATTTTTCTTGGTTTTTCGCATCACTATTAACCGCTAGGAAAGCCATACTGACCAAGAAAACTGGAATGAGTAAACCTAATGACATCAGGATAATCATTTTTTTCGTATTCGGTTTTGACTTCACTTTAGACATAAATATTTTCAACCATTCACACAAAAACTCGCCGCCCAATATACGCAAGTCCCGCGCACTATTCCACTCCAATTCAAATCGACATAAATTCAACTCATACACACTTAAAAAACCTTAGAACAAGCTAAGGTTTTTTAAATAGATATGGTCATTTATTTAGTAGCAGGCATATGCTCTTTAATGAAATCTACAAGCATTTGATTACGCTGTACAATTGCTTGTGTATGCGTTGCACCTTCAACCAACTCAAAGGTCACATCTGTATTCAAATTCTTTTTTAAATTCTCAGCAAGCGCTTGTGTCACTTGGTATGGCACAGCTGCATCTAATTTCCCTTGAATAATTAAAACCGGTTTATCAAGATGTCTTGTTGCAGGCTGATTAACTGTTAAGAATTTAGAGATCGTTGGGTTCTCCAGAAAATTAGCCGTTAATCCTGGGTAGTCAGCCGCAGTTTTACCCGGATTACTGGCAATAAAGCTATTAATGTCATTTTCAAATTCAGCCATCAATGGCTCAAGACATAGGCCATTTTCTCCAGTACTCCCTTCTGCTCTTGCCACCCAAGGTTGAGAACGTTGTTCAAAAATTGCATTCGCATCAAATCTAGGCTCATAAGCTTTAATACCTACAGCAACATATGCTGCATAAGCTAACAACTCTGAATAAACTTTAGCAGCCGTTCCTTTTGCAACACCGCTATCGGGTATATTTTCAGCCGCTGCTAATTGCGCAATTGCCGGTGGTGCAATCTCAGAAATAATGTAACCTAAACTCGAAGCCGGTGCTCCTGCTACTGCACCTTTATAATGACGATCACCATTAGCAAATTCTGCTGTACCAAGTGAAGCATGCCCGCCTTGTGACTGACCGACAGACATCCAATCCCCTTGCATATTAACACCGAGGTGTTGCTGTAAAGCTTTCACTGCATATTGTGCAGACTTGGCTGCACTTTCAAGATTCAAGTAAGGATGGATACCCGCTGTACCTAAGCCCTCATAATCAGGTGCAACGATAACATAACCTTCTTTAAGCAAACTCTCCGCCATTGCTTTAAATCGCGGGTTAAGTGCATTTATACTTGGTGCACAGCTATCACCACTTCCCACCGTACCATGTTCCCAAACCACTACTCGCCATCCATCTGCCGGTTGAGGTACATTAGGGTAAAAAACCATTGCCGTTGCTTTTGCCGTTTTTCCCAATACGTTTGGCATGCGATAAGTCATAACACGCACTTTACTTGCATCAGAAATTGTATCTTTGTCATATGCAACATCCGAAACATAATGCTGCGTAAACCCGAATCCCGAGTGATCATCATTATCACCACAGGCTGATAAAAATAAAACTGATGAACATAAAACTGTAATCAAACTTTTCTTCAAATACTTTTGCATAATTGATTTCCTTTCTTGTTATTACGTTTTATCTCACACGAGATCTGTATAAATTAAGCACAAAAAAAAGCACCCGAATAGGATGCTTTGTTTCAAATTATATTTTTCAGATTAAAGGTTTAATGCCATAACAATACCGACAAATATCATGAGTCCGACCCAACGATTATGACGAAATGCCCAAAAGCAGCGCTGTGGATCACGATCATGAGTTTTACGCCATTGATAAATAAAATCTGCCGCAACACAAAGTAATGCGATCAATCCAAATGGAAAGAGTAAATTTTCTAAATACAGCGCCGTACCAATTAAAAGAATACTGCCCGCTTGTAATAAAGCGATAATCTCGATATCGAAACGACCAAATAGAATCGCTGTTGATTTCACCCCAATTTTTAAATCATATTCACGGTCGGTAATGGCATATTGCGTATCATAGGCAACCGTCCAGGCCAAATTACCAAAGTAAAGCAACCAGCACGTTAAATCCAACGGATGTCCAACCGCGGTATATGCCATTGGAATAGACCATGAAAATGCAGCACCCAAAAACACTTGTGGCAAGTGGGTATAGCGTTTCATAAACGGATAAATAAAGGCTAAAAATAAGGCGCCAAATGAACAATAAAAGGTTTCGATCGGCAGAAAAAACAGCATACTAGCACTGAGCGCGACCAAAAACAGAAATACATAAATTGCTTCTTTAGAACTGATAACCCCTGTTGCTAAAGGACGGTTTTTTGTTCTTTCTACAGCACCATCCACTTTACGATCAGCAAAATCATTAATTGCACAACCGGCAGCACGCATACAGATTGTTCCAATAATCATTGGAATTAAAATCCCCAACGCTGGCGCACCTTGATTCGCAATCCATAAGGCCCACATGGTCGGCCAAAACACCAACTCTGTACCAATAGGCTTATCAAAACGACATAAATAGTAATATGCTTCCAAGCGTTCACGCCAAGAAATTTGCTGCACCGTTGTCATGCCAATCCTTATCCCGAATCTGAGTTACGCTAGTTGTATAAACTGTTCAAAAGCAGGTAAAAACGTTTCCTGCACAATAAACTTACAACCATGCCAAGTATAGCAGCTCTGCCGTGTCCAACCATCTTCCAACCACAATACACGGCGCTCACACGCTGGGTTGGTACGTTGAAATAAGAACCAACCAATTGGTTTTTTACCAATATGCTTATAAATACGTGCGCGAGATTGCAAGCTCAAAATCGGAAATATACTTTTCGCCTTTACCCACGGCTCTGCCTCACAGCCAAATAAAAAGCTTTCTCGTACCCAAGAGGTATGATGATGGGGCATTTTCATCCACTTGGCATCGAGATATAAAAGGCGCTGAAAGTGTTCTTTTTGCGGTGTTACTTGAAATTCGCCACCGGCTAAATCTGTCAATTGCTGAGTTAAAGAACCTGACGCATACAGCCATTTTTTTAATTCTTCTGGAATGGTTTTTGGTTGACTGTGTGTGCTCTGCATGTCCCTCGCCTTATAAACTCAGCAATGATGTTGATGATCAGGTGTTAGGATTATACACATGGCAGATTAACTTTGACGGGCCAATTTGCATCAAGCCCATCATCAGATTCAGTTTTTTAGAATTATTCTGTTTATTTCAAAGCGACTTAATTCAACCAAAGCCTGAAAATTGCACATACTATAAAGTCATATCAACAAGCATCATATAATTGAATAGTTAAGCATTATCCGTTTTTGCAATCACTTCAAATTTACCTTGTGGTGTTTTAACCAGTACCAAACCTTCTGCACTGATATAAAAGCTTTGAGGATAATCAAAATCCAAAGCCAATTCTGGATTTTTCAATGCGACAAATTCAACTTGTTTATACCCCTCCACAGTACGTCCCACTTCAACATAAGTCACTTCAGAGAAGTTTAATTTAAATCCTTTGTTATGATCTTGGGGATCAATCCAAGGGAAAAAACCTGTATGTTTTTTTCGCTGCGCCATCTTAATTTACTGACCTATAAAATATGAGCTCAATCATACAAAAAAACCCGCACAAGGCGGTAATGCTGATCAGTTAAGGAATTTTAGGTTATTTTTTAACTCAAAATTCCTTATGTTTGAATTTAAATTGAGCTAAATTTACGTCTTATCGACCTTGTTTTTAACTTTTAAATCCTTAACTGACTGGCATTAGCACAAGGCGGGTCTTTTTTACAGTGTAATGCTGTTCAGAATTACAAGCTGTAGTACATATCAAATTCAACTGGGTGAGTCGTTGTATTTAAACGACGAACTTCTTCAGTTTTCACTTCGATATATGCATCAAGCATATCTTTAGTGAATACACCACCTTTAAGAAGGTAGTCATGATCCGCTTCAAGTGCTTCAAGCGCCATTTCTAGGCTATGAGCAACTGTTGGGATTTTTGCTTCTTCTTCAGGAGGAAGATCGTACAGGTTCTTGTCAGCAGCTTCACCTGGGTGAATTTTATTTTGAATACCGTCAAGACCGGCCATCAATAATGCTGCGAAACCTAAGTACGGGTTCATCATTGGATCAGGGAAACGTGCTTCGATACGTTTACCTTTAGGGCTAGAAACGTAAGGAATACGGATAGAAGCCGAACGGTTACGTGCTGAATAAGCAAGCATGATCGGTGCTTCGTAGTGTGGCACTAAACGTTTGTACGAGTTGGTAGATGGGTTTGTGATTGCGTTCAATGAACGAGCATGTTTGATGATACCACCGATGAAATACAATGCTGTTTCTGAAAGGCCTGCATACTCATCACCAGCGAACAAGTTCTTACCATCTTTAGAGATTGATACGTGAACGTGCATACCAGAACCATTATCACCTACCATTGGTTTTGGCATAAAAGTCGCAGTTTTAGCGTATTGGTGAGCGACGTTCCAAACTGCATATTTAAACTGTTGAACTTCGTCAGCTTTACGAACCATGGTATTAAAGCTTACACCGATTTCAAGCTGGCAAGATGCAACTTCGTGGTGATGAACTTCTACACGGCCTGGGCCCATGATGTCTTCGATTTTTGCACACATTTCTGCACGCATATCTTGTGAAGAATCAACTGGTGGTACTGGGAAATAACCGCCTTTAACACGTGGACGGTGACCAGAGTTACCTGCTTCGTAGTCTTTACCTGTAGACCAAGCAGCTTCCTCAGCGATTAATGTATGGCGCGCGCCAGACATATCGATGTCCCATTTCACTTCGTCAAATACAAAGAATTCTGGTTCCGGACCAAAGAAAGCAGTATCACCGATACCTGTTGATTTTAAGTACTCTTCTGCACGGCGAGCGATAGAGCGTGGGTCACGGTCATAACCTTGACCAGTTGATGGTTCAATTACGTCACAAGTTACAACAACTGTAGCTTCAGCAAAGAACGGGTCAAGGAAGCAAGTTTCAGCATCCGGGCGAAGGATCATGTCTGATGCTTCGATACCTTTCCAACCAGCAATTGACGAACCGTCAAACATTTTGCCGTCTTCAAATGTATCTTCGTCGATTGTATCTGCAGGGTAAGTTACGTGTTGCTCTTTACCCTTAGTATCCGTAAAACGAAAATCGACCCATTTTGCGCCACTTTCTTGGATGAGTTGAAGGACCTTGTTCGCCATGCTCATTTTGCTCCGATGATTTTTTTGTGCACACTGAAGTGCGTGTTAGTAGTTGGTAGTTATTAAGCAATTACCGTACCAACTTTTAAAAGCAAAGTTAAAATATTGAATTCCTTATCAGAATAGAAGATTTCAGCCCATTACTTTGTGACTATTATACTGCGTGTCACGGTAAATGCACCATATTCGAACACTGTTCATCATTTTTGTTTTAAAAGATTTTTCACAGGTGTACCAAAATGGTGCACTTAAATTTCATCTATAATGAGATACCCTAAATAAGAGGCTTTTTCTTTTACTGCCCAACTTCTACACTGTATTTTTTTAATATGAATGAATTTTTATAAAATATAATGATTTAGCTTTTTATCTCTTGGTCATATTCACCTTGATTATACATATAACACTCAAAACCATATTTTTATTATGGATTAACGACAGTATGTAACATAAGTAAAATTAACTTAAATGTCGATTATTTAGCCTTTAAACTCTCATTATCTATCTGCCCCATTTTGGTGATTTCGCTTCAAAATAGATCATTCTGTAAGATTAATCACAAAACTTACTTTTAAATAGCGACAAACATTGAGTAATTTTAATTTTTAAATGTTGCTATTTTCACCACTTAAACCACAAAGACTGTCATTGTTCAATTTAAATCCAGAATTTTAAAGCTAAAAATCTACATCTCTAAAAAATAACAGAATAAGCTTATGCAAAATTGTTCAGCAGAAAATGTTTATTGTTTGCTATGATTGCTTGAATTCTAAGTTTTCGGTATTTGCTGATGCAAATTTACGGAGCATTATTCAAATACTGAAAATTCATCAGAATTAATTCATTTTTTAAAAGCACAGTTAAGTGCAAAATTTCAAAGGTTAATACGCTCATGCTTTTGATGATCGACAACTATGACTCTTTTACCTACAACATCGTCCAGTATTTTGGCGAGTTAGATCAGGAAGTAAAAGTAGTACGTAATGATGCCGTGACATTGGAGGATATTGAGCGATGGCAACCGAAGTACTTAGTCATTGGTCCCGGCCCTTGTTCACCTTCTGAGGCAGGTATTTCAATCCCTGCCATTCAGCACTTCGCAGGTAAGATTCCATTACTTGGCGTATGTCTTGGGCATCAAGCGATTGGTCAAGCTTTTGGGGGCGATATTATTCGTGCCAAAAAAGTTATGCACGGTCGTTTATCGGACATGTATCACAGCGATACCGGCATATTTAGCAACCTTCCATCTCCATTCGCAGCGACGCGCTATCACTCTTTGGTGATTGATCAAGCGACATTGCCAGAATGCTTGGAAGTGACGTGCTGGACCAATGAAGAAGATGGTTCGATGGAAGAGATTATGGGGATTAAACATAAGACATTGCCGGTTGAAGGCGTGCAGTTCCACCCCGAATCAATTCTCAGTGAACATGGTCACCAAATCTTCAAGAACTTCTTAGAAATTTACGCTTAATCGAGTGCAAGAAAATTATGAATATTCAACAAGCTTTAAATAACATCACCAAAAATATTGAACTCACTCAACCTCAAATGGAAGAAGTGATGCGTACCATCATGAGTGGTGAAGCATCTGATGCCCAAATTGGCGCATTTATGATAGGCTTACGCTTAAAAGGTGAAAGTATTGATGAAATTACCGCTGCCGCGCGTGTCATGCGCGAGTTTGCGATTAAAATTGATGTCAGTGACCTCCCCCATTTAATTGATATTGTTGGTACAGGCGGTGACGGTCAAAACCTCTTTAACGTCTCAACCGCTTCAAGTTTTGTCATTGCTGCCGCTGGTGCAACCATTGCCAAACATGGTGGTCGTGGTGTGTCATCGAAATCAGGTTCTTCTGATTTACTTGAACAAGCCGGCATTAACCTTGATCTCAACATGGAACAAACTGAACGTTGTATCCGCGAAATGGGGGTTGGCTTCTTATTTGCACCTAATCACCACAAAGCCATGAAATATGCGGCTGGTCCACGTAAAGAACTAGGTTTTCGTAGTATTTTCAACTTACTTGGCCCGCTTACGAATCCGGCTGGGGTAAAACGTTTTGTGATTGGGGTATTTTCGACTGAACTTTGCCGCCCAATTGCTGAAGTATTAAAACAACTCGGTGCTGAACATGCCATGGTGGTGCACTCTAAAGATGGTTTAGATGAAATCAGCCTAGCATCTAGCACCCATGTTGCCGAACTTAAAGATGGTGAAGTGACTGAGTGGGAAATTCAGCCTGAGGCAGTCGATATCGAGTCGCAAACTTTAACAGGTCTAGCGATTGATAGCGCTGCTGAAAGTTTGGCCTTAATTAAAGATGCTTTAGGCAAGAAAAAATCTGCCAAAGGTGAAAAAGCCGCGAACATGATTGCACTGAATGCAGGCGCAGGTATTTATGTCTCTGGTTTAACCAGTAACTATAAACAAGGGGTTGCCCTTGCACACGACATTATCTATGGTGGTCAAGCACTGGAGAAAATGGGTGTATTGTCAGAATTCACCAAAACTTTAAAAGAATACGAAGCTTAAGATTAGGATTTAGATCATGGTAGATATCGCAAATACAATTTTAGGTAAAATTGTAGATCGTAAACAGGAAGAGTTTGCTATTCGCCTTAAGCAACGTAGCTATAAAGATGTGGAAGAACTTGCTCAGGCTGCAACACCCGTACGTGGTTTTGCTCAATCGGTACAAAGTAAACGACCGGGTGTAATTGCCGAAATTAAAAAAGCCTCTCCATCGAAAGGTGTGATTCGTGAAAACTTCAACCCTGCGGAAATTGCACAGCAATACCAAGACGCTGGCGCAGCATGTTTATCAGTTTTAACCGATGTGGATTTTTTCCAAGGTGCGGATGAAAACATCCAAATTGCACGTTCAAATTGTGACTTACCTGCCCTGCGTAAAGATTTTCTGATTGATCCTTATGGCGTGATTGAAGCACGTGCATTACATGCGGATTGTATTTTGCTGATTGTGGCATGTTTATCAGATCAACAATTGGAAGAAATGTCGAAAACAGCATTTGAGCATAATTTAGATGTTTTAGTTGAAGTGCATGACGAAGACGAACTTGAGCGTGCGTTACGTCTATCAGACCGCTGCTTATTGGGTGTAAATAACCGTAATTTAAAAACCTTTGATGTGGATTTAAATACATCATTACGTTTGAAAAAACTACTTGAACCTTCTCGCTTACTGATCACTGAAAGTGGGATTGCCACACCTGCCGATGTCGCGATGATGCAAGAACATGACATTCATGCCTTCTTGGTTGGCGAAAGTTTTATGAAGCAGCCACGTCCTGATCAAGCTTTTAAAGAATTGTTTGGTGTACCTCAAACTATTTAATCCTTTAAAAAGCCCAATTAAAATAATTGGGCTTTTTATAATCACGAGATAGATTTTAAAATCCACCCAAGACTTTAAATAAAAAAGTTAATTATTTCGAATACTTATATCTAGTTTAAAAAATACATCTAAGCGCAACGACACCAAGCTTGCAAATAGTTTTATAGCATTTGACATTAATCCAATTCAGTTCAAATCCTTATCATTTCAAGCTATAATTGTCCTAAATTTTTGCATCTTTTCCGTTTATTCATTATGAGCAAACACGATTCTTCGCTTTCAAAAGACCAGTACAACCTACTGAAATCTTTTAAAAAGCAAATTACGAATCCACATTCCTCAAATATTGCCAAACAGCCAGAGCCAAAACCAAAGACTGTTGAGCAAGAGCAGGAAGACGACTTCGCATTATTCCAAAAGCAAATGCAAGGTGTTCAAAAAATGGATACCGGCAATATCGCCAAAATGGATAAAGCGAGCCGTAAAAAGCCAGATGCGCAGACTCTAGCGAAACGTGCCGCAGCCATTGGACCAATGGAAACTGATGATGCCTTGTTGTCTGATACTCAAGCCATGCTCAACCCTGTGGCTAGTCAAGCGACCTTGAGTTATCGCATTGCGACCTTACAGCACAAAGTATTTGAAGATTTAAAAGCCGGAAATTTACGTTGGTTTGAAGCGGTCGATCTACATGGTTGTACCGTGGAAGAAGCACGCTCTGCGGTTTTACAAATCATTCAAATGGCAAAAGATGCTAATCAGAACGTACTTAAAATTGTCCATGGCAAAGGCCCTGAAGCAATTTTAAAAACTTATGTCAACAGCTGGCTGCGTCAACATCGTGACGTACTGGCTTTTGTCAGCGCCCCTGAAAAACAAGGGGGAACTGGTGCAGTGCTTGTACTTTTAAAACGTGCGGAAAAGAACCCAAAGTTTAATCAATAATCGGATTTTTCTCCAAAAGAAGGCATTGTAATAGTTTTCTGCTACAATGCCGTCCTTGTTCAATCTCTCAGTGTAAGTGAACACTTCTTATGTCTATGCAGCAATCCTACGCAAATATCCTAACTGCCGTTGGCGAAGATCTGAATCGCCCAGGTCTTCAAGATACGCCGATGCGTGCTGCTAAAGCTTTTTCATATCTCACTTCGGGTTATAGTCAAACCCTTGAAGAAGTCACCAACAGTGCAGTTTTCCCATCAGATAACCGTGAGATGGTTTTAGTTAAAAATATTGAATTTTATTCTTTATGTGAACATCATCTCTTGCCATTTCATGGCCGTGTGCATATCGCTTATTTGCCTGAAGGCAATGTATTGGGTTTATCTAAATTTGCCCGTATTACCGAAATGTTTGCACGCCGCTTGCAAATTCAAGAAAATTTAACCCAGCAAATTGCTGAGGCAGTTGCAGAAGTCACTAGTGCTCGCGGTGTTGCTGTGGTTATTGATTCAGCCCATATGTGTATGATGATGCGCGGTGTTGGAAAGCAAGAATCGACCACTCGTACAGTATCTTTTACCGGTGACTTTAAAACCAATAAAGAAGAGCGCCGTGAATTCCTAAGTGCTGTCCCTGAAAGTTATTAATTTAATTTTTAGAAAAAATGCCTCAACAGATTGAGGCATTTTTATTTGTGCTGCAATGTACAGCAAAATATTTATTCTATATTTTAACGCTTCAATTTTCAGGATGATATATGTCTCAGATATTTTTAGCGGGTCAAGGTCTTACTCAGGCTGAAGTAAGTATTGATTACCCTCGCCCTGATCGATTAGTTCAAGGCAATCCAAAACGCGAAACCCAAAGCCTGTACGCTCATCCCAATATGGACTGTGGTATTTGGCAATGTGAAGTGGGTGCTTGGAATATTCAGTTTGCAGCGAATAAACAGGAATTTTTTACTATCATTGAGGGTTTGGTACGAATTCACGACCAAGCTGGAGATTATATTGAAGTTACGGCAGGCAATGCAGGTGTCATTCCACCCGGTTTTACTGGAACATTTGAAGTGGTTGAAGCTGTTAAAAAATACTATGTGGTGGTCGAAGTCTAATTTTATACAGCGATAAAACAGATAAAAAACTCCCTGCTACGGGAGTTTTTTATTGCTGAACTAAATTAAACGCTGGATAAATGTTTAGTCACTTGGATGCAATTTCGTCCATTATTCTTCGCAGCATAGAGTGCATGATCTGCGGCATCGAGGAAGCGCTGATAATCTGGATGTCCATCATATAGTACACAGCCAACACTCACCGTGAAATTAAACTGCTGCCCTTGAGCAGTACGAATCAGCCCTTTTTCAATATAGCTACGTACATTCTCTGCAATACTCATGGCACGAACTAAATCGGTATCGACCAATAACAGTAAAAATTCCTCTCCACCAATCCGGAAAGCATAATCACTGCCCTTACTATAACGTTGCAACGCCTCTGCGATAAATTTAAGAGCTGAATCCCCTGCCGCATGACCAAACTTATCATTAATATTTTTAAAATAGTCTGCATCAAAGGCCAATAGAGATAATGGTGCTTGATTTTGGCGCGCAAAGTTAATCTCACGCGACACAATGGTATTTAAATAACGACGATTGAGGAGCTGCGTCAGTGAATCATTGCCCGATTCAATATATTCAGCAACTTGGAATAATTGATCGACCAAATGTTGAATCTCACGGTTTAACTCACGAATCTGTTGGATGAGATCCTGAAGGTAATCTTTGTCCGTAATTATCATGGTTTGTTCAGTTAACGCATCGACTTGGTAAATTCGATCAATCACCAACTGAACTTGATCTGAACCAGAGAATGCATAAGCTGCCTTATGAATAAACCACAGCCCAAATTCCGATTTGGAAAACATCGGATGATAAAACTCAGAATTACCTGAAAAGATTTTAAACATTAGTTCATTTTCCCAGTCGAGTAATGAACCACGTTGTTTATCTTTATGCACCGCAACATCTTGCATGGCAGAAAACAGGCGATAATTATGTTTTATTTCTTGGCTTTTTTCTGTATTGAACTCATAGGAACGGCACATAATTTCCGTACTCAAGCCCATAATCTGCACAATATAACTGCACACCAACAGACTACTTTGTGTCAAATCCTGCTGTAAAAGTTCAAACATTTTACGTTGAATTTCACGTACACCGCGCATAATGAACCAAGACGGAATGCCTACTCTTGCATGAACCAAGCCCACTTTTTGTTGACGTTTTACAGACTGCTCAAACTGTAAATTTAACGCAACTTCAAATGTTTCAAGCAACCATTTACGTAAGGTATCAATTAATCTTTTTTGAATGATATCGTCTTTAAAAAAATGCGCAGCCTCAGGCTCTTTCAGCATTTGTTCATAAAAAATAGTGACCAAGGTTTCAACATGCGCTTGTATAAAACGCAACGCTGCGAGATGCTCAGTTTCATCATATTGATCACAAATATTCTTCCAAGTCTGGGTCAGACCTGTAATACATTCTTGATTCATCGGAAAATTTTACCGCAGCGATACATAGCTAGAATGATAACTCTCTTTAATCAAATTAATATATTTATTTAATTGATATTTCCATTTTTCACCAACTTTAAAATCAATAGAAATAAATATAGCTGAATTTAAATTGATCCCAATTCTTGGCATCTTGCTGTTGATATTCATAGCCTAGACGTAGCGCATTTTGCTGATTCAGTACATATTGCAGCTGACCATCAAACTTTAAATTCCATTGATGTGAATCCTCCCAATAAGGCAATTCCACCTGTACCAAACTATTGATTCGATCTGACCAGATATTCTGACAGCCCAATGTCGGTCCCACGCCTACACGCCATCCTTTATTCAAAGCTTGTCCAGCTTGTACCTGCATTTGCGATTGCACATAACATAGATGGGTACGTTGTTGATTAGCCCAGCTATAACCCGTTTGTGCTTTTAATTCAGCAACACCATGCTGCTCAGTCTCACTAAACTGCCCATCATCGACAGATTCTTGTTGCCAACCAAAGTTAAAACCCCAAGTCAGAGGTGTTTTAAATGGCGTAATTGGGTTATATGAATTGACCGATAAAAAGTCAAAATGATTTAGCTTAAATTCATCATCACGATATTGAACCGATCCATTCCAAAACATCAGTTGAGTGCCAATTCGAAAGCCACCTTGTGGATCAATCAGATCATGATAGGCTTCTCGATGACCAAGTTCGATATATTTTTCGCCTTGTACTTCGCCCACGGTCGCAGAAAAAGTTCGGGCATGATGCCCTTGTATTGGGTCAAGTCTAGGCTGTGTTGGCGCTACACGCTGTTTAGGTAGCTCAGATTGACTACGTAATGCCAATATTTGACGTAGTTTAGGCTGTGCCTCTTCTGCTGAAACTTTTCGCCCAATCAGTTGTAAATACAAATGATCATAGGCCATTTCAAGAATTTTGGCACGATCCACGTCATTAAATGTCGCAACTTCATGCAACATTTGCGTTGCATCCATTTCAGTAATTCGGCGTGCTTCTTTCGCCAAGCGATAGCCATGCTGTTGTGCCTGTGAAAGTAGCTGCGTTTCCAATGCAGGACGATAGACCGCTTCTTTGATTAAACCTTGTTTCTCAACCTCTTTGATCGTTTCCACAGGAATCGATGCCACTGAAAATTGTTGTTTTAAATTGGATGAAGGACGAACTAAATCAATTAAACCCAAGAGGCGGTAAGCACAGTTATCACTGACGAAATAATAAGGAAAGCTTACATTTTGCATTTCCCAGATATGTTTGACGAGAAAACTGGTTTCTTGCTCAGTTAATGTTAATTCATACTCCCACAAGTCACGGCTCTCAAAATCACCATATTCTTTAACCTTGCGGTAATACGGCATAAGTGAATATTCCCCGGGATATTGCCCCGTGAGACCTTTCCACGCATAGGACCAATTGTCCTCACCTGCCACTGTTGCCGCATAGTTAATTGCATAAGAAACCAAATTTAGTTCTTTTTGATCTTTGGGATCGAGACGCAATAAAGTATGCCCAAACATCGAACTTGGATTGCCCATAAAGTCCGTGGCATAAATTAATGTTGCTTTATATGGCTTAATTTTACCAAACCATTCATCCAGTTCAGGACATTCAACTTTCGGAAGCTGTTGATTGGAAATATTGAGTTGCTGCATGAGCCACTGACTACGCGCAGGAAAACGGCAACGGAATGCCTGATTCGACTCGCCTCGCTGAAACAATGCCTGAATGTCAGCATCCATTTCTGCTTGTAAATCTTGTTGACCATTTTCTGCTAGAAAATAGCCGCGATACGCCACTTCACTTTGTCCTTTATTATCCGCGTACATCAAGCGTTGCCAACTGATATGTTGTGCCAAATTTTGTGCATGTGCACGATCGATATATGTTTTTACAACCGATGAAGTTGTCACCGCTGAATTTATATGAACCGTATCGAATTGTGCAAAAGCGGCACTCGGGATAATAAAGGTACAAAATAAAGCAAGGAATTTCATTTCGTTATATTCAGATCCATCTCTATACAATTTTAGATAATAAAAAACCCTGCCGACTGACAGGGTTCTTTTCACAGCACTTAAACGTATGCTTTAAGTACTTCATCTTTCGCCATTACATTTTGTAATGAAGCAAGAACTTGAAGTGAAGATTGGTTTTCAGCTGAATAGATTTCAGCAAAATTTGCTTTAGATACCGCAAAGAAACGTGCTTTATCTGTAGATTGGATATTTAAAAGTTCTGCAAGTACGTTCAGGCTTTCACCTTGACCCACCGCCATATCACGTGCAAGAGATTCAGCATTTTCATTGGTAAATGTTACTGCTTGCGCTGTTACAGTACCTGTACCGCTACAACCTAGCGTACCAAAGGTAATACCCAATAATTGGTTCGTGAAAATACCGTTCGTTGTTGCCGCTAAAATTTTAGGAATTTTACCAGACTGACCTGCCCACACCTGTGAACCAACACCACAACCCACATCACGGTCAGCAAAAGCTGCTGTAGAACCGAGTGCAACAACAGCAACCAAAGCTAATTTTTTCAACATAGCATTTCTCCAGGAAGTTTTATTCCATTGTTTTTAATTCTTAAAACATATGTAACTATTATTACACTTCCGTAGAGTAACTTGATCTTTCAAATAAGGCAAAACCTTTTGGTTAAAAAATAACGCGTATTTATGGGTTGTTTTTTAGTTGCCATTTCCCACTTTCATCCCGTTGTCCAAGGATCTTAAGTACTAGAACCAAGCTCAACAATAACAGTAAATACCATGAACCCAATTTACCCCACCCCACCATATGCCAAGCATCGACTTGACTTGGATACAGCCAAATTTTGTAAAAGGTACTGATATTTTCAGCAACCCAAATAATAAAAGCCAGAAGCAATAATACCGGCAACATTGGCAACTGAATCACATGATTTTGCAACTGAAAACGCAACTGAGTTTTCCAAAAAATCACCACACTCCATGCAAATAACAGCAGACGAATATCTGGTATAAAAAACTTCGTCATAAAGTTAAAGTAAGACAAAACTGCAAGCGCCAGCATATTGGCAAAGCTTGGAAGCCTTGAAAAAGAAACTTGATATAAGCGCAATGAGCGCGCAAAAAAACTACCAACGGCAGAATACATAAAGCCTGCAAATAAAGGCACCGTTAATATTTTAAATACCGCCGGCTGCGGGTACTGCCACGAAGCAATCGCCGGATGAGTGAGAAAAATTTCCATTCCCATAGCAAGAAGATGAAATAGTGCAATAACTTTAGCTTCTGCCCAAGATTCCAATTTCAAATATAGCAAACAGATTTGAATGATCAGTGCATAAAACAACAAATAGTCATAGCGAAAGAAGCCGAAATATTCATCACTTCCCATGGATGCGGTTACAGCAAAAGCAATCAGCAGTAATATCCCAAATAAGGCAGCCGAAGCTGCCTTATAAGAGAACTCAAAACATGATTTTAAAATCGTGATCACGGTTGAATCCTAAACCTATTTTCCTACAACGTTTTACAAATACTTGGCACTGTACTCATGTACCGTATCAATAAAGGCTTTCGGATTAGCAGGATCAACCCACTGAGTAATACCATGCCCGAGGTTGGCGATATAACCCGTTTTTTCACCATTGGCGTAGGCATCATCCAGCATTGCACGTGTGGCTTTGGCAATGGCATCAGGTGAACCATACAATGTTGCAGGGTCTAAGTTACCTTGCAATGCAGCACGGCCATTCACCGTTTGGCGTGCAACATTTAAAGATGTGGTCCAATCTAAACCAAAGGCATCGGCACCTGTTGCAATCATTGGTTCAAGCCATTGACCACCACCTTTGGTAAATAAAATAACCGGAATCTTACGGCCATCTTTTTCACGCTGTAAGCCTGCGACAATTTTTTGCATATAGTTGAGCGAGAACTCAATATATTCACGATGCGCTAATGCGCCGCCCCAACTATCAAAAATTTGAACGGCTTGAGCACCCGCATCAATTTGCGCATTTAGGTATTCGGTCACCGCCACAGCCAAACGGTCTAATAAGGCATGCAAAACTTCAGGCTGTGCATACATCATTTGTTTGGTAAAACGGAAATCCTTACTTGAACCACCTTCAACCATATAGGTTGCCAAGGTCCACGGACTGCCCGAGAAACCAATCAACGGAACCTGACCACCGAGCGCCGAACGAATCGTACTCACGGCATTCATCACATAATCCAAATCTGACTTGGCATTGAATTTTGGTAAATTCGCTACATCTTGTTCAGTTCGAATCGTTTTATGAAATTTTGGCCCTTCGCCGACTTCAAAATACAGACCTAAACCCAATGCATCTGGAATCGTCAAAATATCTGAAAATAAAATTGCGGCATCCAACTCATAACGACGCAAAGGTTGCACGGTAACTTCACATGCAAGTTCTGTATTTTTACACAGTGATAGAAAATCACCGGCTTTCGCACGAGTGTCACGATACTCAGGTAAATAACGGCCGGCCTGACGCATCATCCAAACCGGAGTCGTATCTACCGGTTCACGTAATAAGGCACGCAAGAAACGATCATTTTTTAAGGTCGTCATTCACTTTCCCAACTCTATTCGACATTGGCATCATCATATCAAAAAGGTTGTAAATATAATAACTTCTCAATGATTTAAAAACCGATCATGTTTAATAACAAAAATGATATTTACACAAAACAACTACTGCATCTCCACTTTTTTTCTGTAATACTTAGGTAGTTTTTAATACAGTAAATGAATAATTAGGTTGAATTACATGTTCGTTCGCACCATGCTCGCCCTGAGCCTAAGTTGCATATTTGCTGGTACAGCTATTGCCGCATCTACTGCTGAACAACCATTAACACCAACAAAAGTGACTAATGTTGCTATTCAGGATCCGATTGATCCTCTCGCAACAGAAGCATCCGCTGCAACAATCCAGATTAGTGCTCAAGAACAAGAAGATCTTAATCAAGCATCTCAAACTTTAGACACGCTGCAAAAAACTGAAGACGTGAAAGCGGATATTGGTGCTGCACCAACGACTCCAACTACGACCACTACAACAGCACCTACTGGTAAAGTGACTTGGCGTCTTAGTGATCTGAACAGTGTTCAATGGTATGACAATATTGGTAAAGGCCAGTTTCCAATTTATGCACGTGCGCACGTGATGCTCAATAATGCACACGCTTCACCAGGTGCAATTGACGGTACTAGTGGTAAAAACACCTTAAAGGCCATTGCATCATTCCAACAAATGAATGCACTGAAACCGACAGGTACATTAACCAAAGAAACTTGGGATGCTTTAATTGCAAAACAAGGTTCTAAACCGGCTTTTATTGAATATACAGTGACTGAAGCAGACCTAAAAGGTCCGTATGCTGCGTCAATTCCACGTGACTATGCCCTACAATCAAAAATGAAAGGCTTGTACTACACACGTGTCAGTGAAATGTTGGCTGAAAAGTTCCATATGGATGAAGACTTTATGAAAAAGTTAAATCCAAATGCAACATTCAAAAAAGCTGGGGAAAAAATTATCGTTGCCAATATTCGCAATGAAGTCCCTGAAGATATTCATCTTATTGTTGCACACAAAGGCGCGAAACAACTTTACTTGTTCAACAGTCGTAACCAAATGATTGCTTCATTCCCTGCGACGATTGGTAGTGCGGATACTCCATCTCCAACTGGGACTTATAAAGTGACAGGTGTAGCGCCAAACCCTTGGTACAGCTATTCACCGTCGAACTTTATTCAAGGCAACAACAAAAAACCATTGTCTTTACCACCAGGCCCGAACGGCCCTGTCGGAAATATCTGGATCGGTTTAAGTAAAAAATCATTCGGTATTCATGGTACTCCAAACCCATCTGCGATCTCTAAAACAGCGTCTCACGGTTGTATCCGTTTAACCAACTGGGATGCGAACGACTTGGGTAAAAAAGTAAAATCTGGTGTGACGGTTAAATTCTTAGAATGATGATTTAATCTCATCTTTCGGAGGTGTTTTAGCTGATTACTAAAGCACCTTTTTTTATATCCAAAATAATCCATAATCCACTGTTTTTATTATCTTAATTCACATAATTATCACTTCATAATTAAACATAATTCTTGAACTACGCTATATGCATCTTGTCCAAATACCAGAACCAAGCAGGTGCCTAGAAGATTATTGGGTTTTCCATGATAAAGCCGCTGCTAAGAATGTTCACTGGGGAAATCATTGGTTACAACAACCAAAACTGTATGCGACTTTTTTTTAAAAGTATATTCCGATGGAACATCTTATCAATGGCCAGATTTTCGAAAACGCTATTGTGATTTAAGCTGAGCTAGAATTTTCAATTGAATCATTGCAAAAATGGAACGTTCCATTGCTTATTTTTTATTTTTAATATCATTTTAAAACATTAAAATAACTTCAAGTTAAAAAATAATACAGGAGCAACGCCATGAATGCTTTTTTACATCCAAGTGAAAATCGTGGTCACGTGAACATGGGGTGGCTTGAATCGAAACACAGCTTTTCATTTGGCAATTGGTATGATCCCAACTATATGGGAGTGAGCGCATTACGTGTCATTAATGAGGACCGTGTTGCTGCACATGAAGGTTTTGGTCAGCACCCACATGACAACATGGAAATTTTGACTTGTGTACTCAAAGGCACAGTGACCCATAAAGATAGTATGGGCAACCATGGTGGTATTTCTGCGGGTGAATGGCAGCTCATGAGCGCAGGAACCGGTATTCGCCATAGTGAGATGAACGAAGGCGATGAAGATGTGCATTTCCTACAAATTTGGATTATCCCGAATGAACGGGATGCGGAGCCAACCTATCAACAAATTAAATGTGATCCACGTGAACAACCGGATCAATGGCATTTAATTGTTGGGCCAAATGACAATGCACTGATGCATCTTCGTCAACAAGCAGAAGTGAAAACTGCTTTCATCCACAAAGGTCAATCTTTAACGGTTGAAGCAACACAGCATATTAACTATGTGCATGTCATGTCAGGCTCAGTGCAAATTGCGGAGCATCAAATTGAAGCAGGTGGTGCGATTGCCTTTTTAGAAACGAGCCGAATCGAAGCATTGGAAGATGCACAAGTGATTTGGTTTGACTTACCCGAAGTAAAATAAACTGAACATCAAAGCCTCACAGATGTGGTAATGCCAGTCAGTTAAGGATTTAAAAGTTAAAAATAAGGTCGATAAGATGTAAATTTAGCTCAATTTAAATTCAAACATAAGGAGTTTTGGGTCAAAAAATAACCTAAACTTCCTTAACCGATCAGCATTACACAGATGTGAGGGCTTTTTTATAGCTATCTAATTGGTGACGATTGAAATTCGACTGAACATTTGCTTCTTTGAGATGTTTTCTTTTTTTATATAAAGCTATGCCCAAATACCGTGAACTATTATTTATGGGATATGAAATATTCAAATAAATGCGAGTGAGGAAAATAATTATCCAGTTATTAATAATGGTGCGCTCAGCGCGCACTAGAAACCATCAGTAGACTATTGATAGTATTTAACTTTTTATACTTAAAGATTTTATTTACCGTATTAAATACCGTAAAAACTCTAATCAGATGTATGACATCAAATGCTTAATGATTTTATTTCCCACATACATGATTTAGATCTATCTCATTATTCTATCATATTCAATCTCTCACATATGAGATGTTATATCATTACGTTTTTGGATGCTCCTTTTTTCATGTATCATTAGTTAATTAACATTCAGGGTTCAGGGCATGTTTGAAAGTATTGATGATTTAAAGAAAAAATTAGATCAGCATCGTCCTCTTTCTCCTGCAATTGTAAAAAATTTACAAGAAGATCTTATTGTCCGTTGGACATATCACTCGAATGCAATTGAAGGCAATACACTTACATTGCTTGAAACAAAAGTTGTTTTAGAAGGCATAACCGTTGGTGGCAAAGCCTTACGCGAGCACTTCGAAGCGATCAATCATAGAAATGCGATTTACTATGTTGAAGATATTATTCGGAAAGAGGAGTCTTTTTCTGAATGGCAAATTCGTAATATCCATCAGCTTATCTTAAAGAATATTGATGATGATAATGCTGGACGTTATCGTCAGCAAAATGTCCTGATATCAGGTGCTACGTCTACCCCGCCTGATTACACGTTATTAAATGACAAGATGGCTCAACTCGTAGACTGGTATAATAGTGAAGCACATAAACTACATCCAATTGAACGTGCAGCCAAAGTACATGCTGATTTTGTTGGCATTCATCCATTCATTGACGGCAATGGTCTCACATCACGTCTTTTGATGAATCTTGAACTATTAAAAGCAGGCTATCCGCCTTGTGTGATTACAGTAGAAAATCGTTTGGCTTACTATGAGGCTCTTGATCAATGGATGGCATATGAAAAGACTGAAGCTTTTATTCAATTGGTTTCGGATGCAGTAATAGAAGGATTTAAACCCTATCAAGTTGTTCTAGATCTCTAAAATAAAAATTAGCTTATACGATAATATCAGACATATGGACAAGGAAAAGCCCTTGCCCATATTCAATTTAATTAATCTTTTAGTTCATATCAATGTCTAAAAATCATATTTCGCCATCATTTCTAGACGGCTATCTTCGCCTTCTCGATCATTAACAGTATTACGCTTACCATAGACATATTCCACACCCAAAGTCAGCGGTTTATAAGGTTTGTACATCATATTGATCCAGCCTTGTTGTAGCTTTTTATTGGCAGTGTCATTGTTCTTCTCATAAATTAGAGCACCATAACCCAAAGTACTTCTCAGCTTTTCATTAAAATGGTAGGTTGTACCCACTTGAAATGCATTATAATCAATTAGTTCAATATCATTTCCCTCTTGGATATAACGTCGATTATCTGAAGTTGCCAACAATATTTTATTATCTCCGGATACATGTGAGTAATTGGTATTTAATAATAAGGATGGGGTAAATTTATAACGCAGGCCCAACGCAGCCCCCCAACCCAACTCTGTTTTATCATCAATATCACGTAGACGTACTTCCTGCAGCAGCCCCCGCGCAGTGATTAAACCATCTCCTTCGGCAAAGTCATACTTCACCTTGCCTGCAAGTAACGGCAGACGATTCTCATCATTGCCTTTTTCCAGACTTAAGAAATACATGGTCTCTGCATTAATCGGCTGAGAGTAACGTACCATCGGATTACGGGTAGTCCCACCGCCTAAAGCGGTATTAAAGTCCAGCATTTCTGGTGCTGTCTCGGTTGATAAGAAGGTTGACGTCGTCTGACCAATCAGCCAGCGGTCATAACTTAAATAAACATGACGGAGACGCACCGTATCCTTATTCTCGCCGCCACGAAAATCGACTTCAATTTTACCTTTCAGTGACTTTTCATCTAAAGGCGTACTAAAATCCAAACCAATGCGAGTCGTGGTTAGCGTGCTATCAAAACGGTCTTCAGTTGCTCTTTTATCAGCTGCGTCCTCTAATGCAACAGTATGCGGGCTATTAAAAATCCCCTTTGCACCTTCAAATTGATACGCCATGTCGGCACGGATAAAGCCGTATAAGTTGACAGTTGCCCCTGATTTCGATTGCCAGTTTTTAAACGATGTTGACGGTTGAGTTACAGGTGCTTGGCTTTCTGGTTGTACAGCATTTGTTTGTTTTAAAAGTGCTTTTAACTCGGCCACTTCTGATTTTAACTGCTGTATTTCTGCTCGTGTCACCTGTTCAGCGTGTGTGCCTGTAGCATATAAACTTGCGAATAAAATAGCGTAACTTAGATGTTTAATTTTCATGTCTGTCCTTTTTAATTGATATCCATATTGCATTTCAATGTTGTTTTTAAATCCCACCTCCATACATCCCAATAAATTGATTTTTTAGGTTTTCGTTCAAATATTTCTTATTAATAAAATGAATTGCGTGTTTTGATTTAGACAAGGCAAATAGACATAAGCTTTCTTTGGGCTGTTTCAATACAGCAATGGCTTCATAATCCAGTGAAATAGCAAGTTTGCATAAATATTCTGATGGATCTTGAATATATTTAATTGAGGTTGGATTCAGTTGGATAGCATAGGCCAAAAGATTTTCATTGGGATTTTTTAAGAATTTAATCACTGCTGTATTTAGATGAATCGCATATTTCCATAAGTTTTCGAGCTCGTCCCCAATGTATTGAATAACATAAGGTCTCTTTTTAATGGCATATTTGAGCATAGTAATACTGGGCTGATGAATATAGCGAATCGCTTCAGCATTAGATCGAATGGCTTGTTCACAAATTCGCTCTGTTTGATGATGAATGTACTGCAAGGTTTTGCCATCATTTTTCACAGCAATGAGACAGATTTCTTCTGTTTTATCTTGAACATAGCGTATTGCATACGGGTTATTTTTAACCGCCAATTTACAAAGCTGTTCAGTTTGCTGACGTATATACTTCAATGCAAAGCCATTTTGTTGCACTGCTGCCATACACATCTCTAAGGTTGGTGCCTCAATATATCGAATAGCTAAACCTTCATTTTTTAAGGCTTTTAGGCAGATTAACTCCGTGCGTTCATGAACATATTTGAGTAAATCACCACAATTCGAAACAGCGAGGAGGCACATTTCTTCATTTTGATACTGTGCATATTTTAATGCTCGTGGATTATTCTTAATGGCTTCAAAACATATTTCTTCATCTTGGTTCGAAATAAACTTTAAAAATAATCCGTCTTTTTTGATGTTATATAAACTGTCTGCATAAGAAATTCTCTCATAAACACTGCTATTCATGCATGGCTCCACTGATCTAATCCAAGCAACATCTAAAAAAATAATTTTTTACTTAATCTGTAAAAAATCCGTGTGGTGAGAATGACAAAAATGAGTCGAGATAATTGAAATGCCACGATAATCGGCACTGACAAACCTAAAACTTTGGCCATTAATGACATTTCCGCGATACCTCCCGGGGACAACCCTAACAGCAATACTTTTGCATCAACTGAAACGAACTGAACGAGTGAAATCACCAGAAAAATAGACAGTAAAAGGGCAATAAAATTAAAGAGGAGTGTAAAAAATAAGAACTTTTGATTGTTTTTTAAAAAACTAAACGGAAATTTACTGCCTAAGGACCAGCCAATACACAATTGCCCAAAAGCAATAAACCATGCGGGAAAGCTTTGGTTGAGTAGCTCAAAATAGGACAGCATTCCTACTAAAAACAGGGGGCCTAAAATCCAAGCATTGAGTACATTTAAAGCATCAGATAGCTTTGCCACCACCAATGCGATAATAAAGAGTAAAACTGTAGAGAAAACTGAAATATTGAGTACAGGTTGTGTTGGCACAGACCATGTCACATCAAAGTAAAGTCCCATAAATATCGGCACCAAAACCACCAGAATCACAATTCTCAGACTGTGTGAAGCAGCGACTTTATCGACTTGTGCCTGATGTTTTTCAGCAATATTCACCATTTCACTGGCGCTACCAATCGCAGAGGCAAACCACGCAGTAGCCCAATCTAATTGATTTACTTTGTATTGAAGTAATGCCAAAGCCAAACTCAACACCATTGACCACAAAATACCAAATACAATAAACATCCAATAGATGGATAAGGCATTCATTAATGCAGGACTGAAATACAGTCCCAATACCATTCCGATAATCACTTGCCCCGTCATACGCCAACGTGGATGACACGGATTTGAAATGCCGAAACTTCCTATCAGGAGGGTAATAAGCAAGGGGCCGAGTAGCCATGGCAAAGGGAGTTTTATCCAAACTGCAAGCCATGCACCGACAAAAGCTATTGCCAATCCTTTGGCATTTAACATTATATTTTTCATACTCTTCACCACTGATGGTCAACATGCAGTTGACCATCATGTTTGGATTAGATTGATTTTTGCTTCTTAATAAACATGTATTTACGCACAATCGGCAAGATCAGCAGTAATGCAGACATCACCCAAAGTCCCATACTGATATTACTACTCCACAAGATGCTTAATTCGCCTTGAGAAATAGACAGTGCACGACGTAAATTCGATTCCATCAACTCACCAAGTACAAAACCAAGAATTAATGGAGCCAGCGGGAAGTCAAATTTTCTTAATACATAACCCGCTACACCTAAGCCCATGCATAGTAATAGGTCGAAGATATTGGAGTGAATGGCATAAACACCAACGAAGCTCACTGTCGCAATAATCGGAATAAGAATGTAGCTTGGCACACTTAACATACGGGCAAAGAAGCCAACCAATGGAAGGTTTAAGACCAGCAGAATAATGTTACCGATCATTAGAGATGCGATCAGTGCCCACACCAATGTTGGCTGTTCACTAAATAATTGTGGGCCAGGAGTAATGTTATACATCATTAACGCCCCCATCATGACCGCAGTTGTTCCTGAACCAGGTACACCTAAAGTCAGCATTGGTACAAATGAACCACATGCAGCTGCATTGTTAGCACTTTCTGGCGCTGCCAGACCACGTAAGTCCCCTTTACCGAACTGACTGTTGTCACGTGCCATTTTACGTTCAGTGGTATAGGCCATCGCACTTGCTACAGTCGCACCTGCACCTGGTAAAATTCCAGAGAAGAATCCGATCAGAGAGCCACGAATGATGGTAGCCAATGCGCTCAAGAATTCTTTGACGTTAAATAATGAGCGTTTGCCTTGTTTCAGCACAACTTTGCCAATGGTAGTGCGTTCTAGCAGTAATAAAATTTCGCTCACACTAAATAAGCCGATCACCAAAGTAGTAAAGGCGATACCATCACTCAGGCCAACACTATCAAAAGTAAAGCGATATACACCGGTAATGGCATCCATCCCAACAGTCGATAGCGCTAAGCCCAGCAGTGCCATGATCAGGGTTTTAAATGGCTGCGTACTTACCAGACCGGTTAAGCAGACAATGGCAAATACCATCAATGCAAAGTATTCTGCTGGTCCAAAAGCAATCGCCCATTTCGCCAGTAATGGTGCAAACAATACGATTCCAATAAAAGCAATCGTACTCCCGATAAACGAACTGACTGATGACAGCGATAGTGCAATGCCTGCTTTACCTTGCTGTGCTAGCGGATAGCCATCCAGCGTGGTCATAATCGCGCCCGCATCACCCGGTACGTTGAGTAGAATTGCAGAAATACGGCCACCATATTCACAACCTAAATAAACTGCTGCCAAGAGAATTAAAGCACTGTCTACAGGTAAGCCGAGCGCATAAGCAAACGGTAACAGGATGGCTACACCATTGATTGGTCCTAAGCCTGGTAATAGACCGACAATCGTACCAATAAATGCACCGATAAAAGCAATGAGAAGATTTTGTGGTTGTAAGGCAACTTCAAATCCCATCATTAAAAAATTTAATATATCCATATCGTTGTCATCCTTAACCGAAGAATCCGAGTGGTAACGGCACATCTAGTACACGGTCAAACAGGTAGTAGGTACACGTACTGAGCACCAGACCTGTGATCGCCACTGGAATGGTTTTGCCATTGAAAAGCTTGCCCACTGCAATGGTCATGAGTAAGGTCGCAACGATAAAGCCGAACCCTTCAAAAATAACTGCATACACAGTCAAGGCCAGTACACACAGTACCAATTTGCCTAGCAAATGCTTGGTCCAGCCCAGTTCAACCGGTTCAAACATGATGGCTGGACGTACGGTCAGATAGACTGCACTTGCTGTAATTAAGCCCATGAGTAAAATTGGAAAGGCTTTGGGTCCTACTGGATCGTAGGAAATTGGAGCTTCAAAACTGCAAGCATAGATCAGTAAAAATAATCCACAGACCGCAATGATGCCCGTAAGAATACGTTCAGATTTCATCATCTACCCTCAAAACAAAAACTGAGCTGAAAATGATTTTCAACTCAGTCCTTTTGTTATTTTGACAATTTATATTCTTCAGATAACTGACGCATTTCCGCAGTCTGCTTATAGACATATGCAGTCAGTTCTTCACCGGTCAACTCGAATGGAAGCAGATCCTGATTTTCACGTACTGCATCGAACTTCTGGTTAGCCATCATTTGATCAAAAGCATTTTTCCACCAGTTAAAGGCTTCATCACTGACTTTTGGACCCATATAGAAGCCACGGATTACAGGCCATTCCAGATCATAGCCCTGCTCTTTTGCAGTTGGTAGCTGAGAGAATTTACCTTCTAAACGTTTGTCAGAGAAAACAGCCAGAATTCGGATATTTCCTGCTTCGAGGTGAGAGCCGACTTCACTGATATTCCCCACACCCACCTGAATATGTTGACCAAGCAGCGAAGTCAGGACTTCACCACCACCTTCAAGTGCCACAAAGCTCATATCAGCAGGGTTCACACCAGCTTTCTTCGCCAGAATGGCAGTTTGCATCCAGTCCTGGCCGCCTACACTACCTGCCCCCCCAAAGCTGATTGCTTTTGGATTTTTTTGCAGGGCTTTCATTAAGTCGTCCAGCGTTTTTAATGGTGAATCTTTATGTACAGAAACCAGACCATAATCTACGGCCACACCAGACAGCCATTTCACATCTTTTTCAGTAAAATTACCGAATTTCCCTTGTGCCAGGTTCAAAAGTGAACCAGTAGAAAATGCAATCACCGCGTTATTATTTGCCGGATCGTTATTCACAATCTTGTTATACGCGACTGCTCCGACACCGCCCGGCATATAAGTCACACGCATCGGGTCTTTTAGGGTTTCAGTCTGTTTAAAACCTGACTGAATAAGCTTACAGGTCATGTCAAATCCCCCACCCGGTTTAGCTGGTGCGATACATTCAGGGCGTTTTGGCTGACCAGGATCTTTAGATGCATTTCCTGTACCACAACCGACCAATACAGCGCCTGTACAAGCCAATGCTACCCATTTCAATTTTTTCATAGCAAACTATCCTTATTGCTGAATTATTTGTTGACGTATGTCCATTTTTACCTGATGCCAACCTAGACCAGAGAGGTCATCAGTTGGCTTGGGTATTTACTTTGCTTTTGCTCGATGCTTGGCAATGCGCTCTTCTACTGCAAATTTCAATAAGGCCGCACTGCGATAGAATCCATGCGCAAACTTGCCGAAAGGAATCGTTAAGAAGAAAGTCATTACAGTTGCAAGATGGATAATTAATAAGAGCGCCATTGCTGAGGTATCACGAAGAGCCATCAGAGCTAAACCGGTGATACTGATCAGTAACAATAGGAAGATAAAACCACGATCCATCGGTTTTTGATTGGCATCGCCATGTAAGGGATGACGCTTAATATTTAAGTAAAGCAAACCAATCGGACCAATAACCAAGCCGATACCGCCCAGAGTTCCGAAAATTACAGGTAAACTGGTATAAGCATATGGTGCTTGCCAGCCAAAGGCGTAGTGATAGAACGTTGCCACACTAGTTGCTAAAAAGCACAATAAAAAACCATACATAGTAAAATGATGAAATACACGACGGATTTGTGTATAACGATCATCTTCTTCATTGCACCCTTTTCCATGCCCTCCATCTAAATATTTTAGTGTCAGTACATTTTTAGAGGCTTGTAAAATATCAGGTTGAGCCACTCCTTCTGGAATAATATTTGATGTCTGATTCCAAAATTTCGCTACACCTAGTCCCAATAAGATAATGGCAGTAATAAATACTGAACCGAATAAAATAGCTAAAAAGTTATGAGGAAAAATCGCATAGAAATCCCCTTGATACTGTCCAAAGATATCTGTTCCATTCATCCATACTCCAGCAAGCATGAGTAAGAAAAAAACAGCAGACATTCCTGAAACTAAGGCAATTCCTGTCTTCTTATAAATTGCTCCAAAAGATGCAGGTACAGCAAATTGCTGATAGGTTTCTAAACGAACTTGTGCCATTGCTTGTGGTATGTTTACACCAAACTCATGAGGCGGCGCATACTGACACGCATGCAGACAAGCACCACAGTTATGACAAAGGTTCGCCATGTAATGAATATCGGCTTGAGTAAACTCAAGACGTTTAGTCATAGCAGGAAAAACAGCGCAGAAAGTTTCACAATAACGACATGCATTACAAATTTGTAAGGCGCGTTTTACTTCTGCTTCATTGTCACTTAATTGCACTACAGGAATAAATTTCTTCGGTTCTGCGTTCACGCCCATTCTCCTTGTGCAAGTGCAGCTTTGGCAGCATTTCTACCTGCAATACGACCAAATGTTGTTCCAATCGACAGCCCGACACCTGCTGTATAACCTTGACCCAATACATTTCCAGCCATCATTTCTCCTGCCACAAATAAATTAGGGCTGGCTTTCCCATCGAAGCGCACAGCGGCATCATCTTCAACTTTTAAGCCGAGATAGGTAAAGGTAATGCCGGGCTTTAAGGCATAGGCATAGAACGGTGGCTGATCTAAAGGAACTGCCCAATGGGTTTTAGCTGGACTTAAATTTTCAGTATGACAATCATCTAACACCGTATGGTTAAACTCACCCTTAACACAGGCCTTGTTATAGTTATCAACGGTTTGAATGAGCTGTTGTTCATCTAAATTTAATTTTTGTGCCAATTGCTTTATTGAATGAGCGATAGTTCCTTCAAATACTGGCGGCATGAAACGCCCCACAGATTTGGAATCAATAATAGAATAGGCAATTTGTCCAGGTTGCTTGGCTACAAGACGTCCCCAAATCGCATAACGTTTTGGCCAGAAGTCCTCGCCTTCGTCATAAAAACGTTCTGCATTTTTATTGACTACAATCCCTAAGGACACGCAGTCAATACGGGTACAAATCCCACCATCATATAAAGGTGCACGTGCATCGACAGCAACACAGTGTGATTGTGAAGGATCACCAATAATATCTACACCACGATCGATCATTAACTTCAGCAAGTTACCTTGGTTAAAGCGCGTACCACGAATAATGAAGTTATCTGCTGGCCATTCACCATTTTCATTTTGGCCCCATGCTTCTTTGAGCCACTCGCGGTTTGACTCAAAACCACCTGCAGCCAAGACACAAGATGTCCCTTCAAAACGCGTACCATCTTCAGCGATCGCGGCTTTAAAGATGCCATTTTCAATGTCTAAATCTACGATCTTGGTGTTATAGCGAATTTCAACACCCATGTTTTGAGCACTACGGAAATACGCATTGACTAGGGCTTTACCACCGCCCATAAAGAAGGCATTAGTTCGTGCAACATGCAATGCTCCAGACAAGGGAGGTTGGAAATTTACGCCATGTTTACGCATCCAATCGCGACATGTTGCCGTGCTACGAATCACCAAACGTGCCAAATGTTCATTGGTCTTACCCGCAGTGACTTTAAGCAAATCCTGCCAATACTCTTCCTCAGGATATGCATCCACTAAAACATCTTGTGGTGCGTCATGCATACAACGTAAGTTACGAGTGTGTTGCGAGTTTCCCCCACGCCATTCTTTGGGTGCAGCTTCCAATAGTAGAACAGATGCACCTTCCTCTCTCGCTGTCAGTGCAGCACACAAAGCGGCATTCCCACCGCCTATCACAATTACATCATGCATTCGATGTCTTCCCTCTCGAATTTGATGTAATTAAAGACTAAAACGATGAAGAGCCGTGATAGGCAGAATTTAAACAGGTGTTTAATAAAATTAAATAGGCTAAAAATCTAATAACTCTGCACTTGGCCATAGTCCATTATGAATTAAATGCTTAACAGTACTTTTAATTGCAACTTTGGTCGCTAAACTTGCTGGTGAAAGCTCGTCTTCGGCATGGCTGATTAAATAATTAATACGTTCAAGTTTTGGCTCTACGACTTGTAATAAACACATGTCAGTTTTTAAGTAGTCAAAATGTGCACTGACGGGTTGAATGGTTGCCATATTTAACTGACTAACACAGTTCATGAGTAAATGCAGACCATCGACTTCATGATTGACATCTAATAATTCCACTTTTTGATCTAAGAACTTACGTAAACCGTGTCGCTGGCTTGGCAATACGAGGGGTAATCGATTGACTTGGTCTAAATCAATTTGTCCCTCTTGAATACAATGCTCAAATCCATATTCCTGTAGTAAAGACCGGTTTGCCATTAAAAACATTTGTTCTTTTAATAACGGTTGAACAGCCCAATTGACATCGACATCTTGGGTAAAAATAATGGCGATATCGAGCTGTCTTGAGTTCACAAGATTGGTGAGATTACCTGAGAGACTTTCAACCAGATGAATTTTAATATCGGGATAGCGCTCTGACATCAATTGCATAAACGGTATACCCAAAACCGAAGCAATACTAGGTGAAAAACCCACGCTGACATGACCAGTTAAACGTGATGAATGCGCTGCTTCAACTGCATATTGTGCATGTCGAAGCACCAATTGGGCCTGTTTAAAAAATGCCAAACCTGAAGGTGTAGGTGTAACCCCTGTGGATGTTCTCTGCAATAAACGTGTCGATAATTCATCTTCGAGTTTAGCAATTTGCTGACTTAGGGCAGAAGTTCCAACATCAAGTTTTTGAGAGGCCTTCCCTAAACTTCCTGACTCAATAATTGAGACAAAATATTTTAACTGCTTTAACTCCATCTATTACCTCATTTACTTGCAGCAGCCATTCCTTAGTTTGTATATAAAAACACTAAAACCATGATAAATATATAAATATTTTCTAAGTAATCTTGTAAATGATCACCAAAGGATCCGAATTAAAGGCCGCATATTGAAAAAATTAGCTCTATAAATGTAATGAATAATATTATATTTATAGCTTGGATAAATCTTAACTGAATTGGTTAAGATGAGAATGATTACTTATACAACTTTAGAAAAACTCTGAGATGGTGACAGAATAACTCACTCTTAATTTCCTTATAAAACAAACTCTTAAAAAATTAAAAAACTTATATTTTACCCCTTATTACCCTCCAATATATTTTCTTCATGTGCCATTTAATTCTAATTGCATAATTTATTTAACTAAAAGGTGTCTACAAAATCGGTGGCTATTCACTTGCTTTGCACCATTTCGGACAATATCGGACAAAAAATATGATAACTTATTCACGATAATTTTTAATAATTTTAGAGGGATAGACATCAATGACTTTGAACCAAACACCAGAGCAAATTGCTAGGGACAACATTGATGCTCAACTTAAAGAAGCCGGTTGGGAAATACAAAATTTAGATACAATGAATTTTTCTGCAGGACTAGGCATTGCGATCAGAGAATATCCTACTTCTACTGGACCAGTTGACTATGCCCTCTTTGTCGATAATGAACCTGTTGGTGTAATTGAGGCAAAGCCTGAAGAATGGGGAGATAAAATCACGACTGTCGAAGAACAATCTTCTCGATATGCCAATTCAACACTTAAATATATTAATAATGACTATCCTTTAAGATTTGTATTTGAAAGTACTGGCGTTATTACTCGTTTTACAGATTTTAAAGATCCTAAACCGAAATCTCGTCGTATCTTTAGTTTTTTCCAACCAGAAACTATCTTAAAGCTTTCACAGGAATCAAAATCATTTCGTGGGCGTTTGCACGACTTACCTGAATTAGACCATACAGGTCTGCGTGATTGTCAGATTACTGCTGTTACAAATCTAGAGGCTTCTTTTAAGCTAGATAAACCACGTGCATTAGTTCAAATGGCTACAGGCTCTGGTAAAACATTTACTGCAATCACCTCTTCTTATCGTCTATTAAAACATGCCAAACCAAAAAGAATTCTATTTCTTGTTGATACTAAAAATTTAGGTGAACAGGCTGAACAAGAGTTCATGACCTATATCCCTCAAGATGATCATAGAAAATTCACAGAGCTATATACTGTAAGCAGATTAAGAAGCAGTTATGTTCCAACTGATGCTGAGGTTTATATCAGTACGATTCAGCGCATGTATTCGATTCTTAAAGATGAACCATTGGATGAGTCTGAGGAAGAAGAAAGCCTTGCTGAACAGATGACACAACCTAAAGAACCATTGCCTGTTGTCTACAATAAAAAAATTCCACCTGAGTTTTTTGACGTCATTATCATCGATGAATGTCACCGCTCTATTTATAATTTATGGCGTCAAGTGCTCGACTACTTTGATGCCTATTTAGTGGGTTTAACTGCAACGCCTGACAACCGTACTTATGGTTTTTTTAATGCCAATGTAGTCAGTGAATATGATCATGAGAAGGCTGTTGCAGATGGTGTAAACGTTGGTAACGATACCTTTATTATTCGGACTAAGACGACACAAGAAGGTGTCAAAGTTGAGGCTGAACGTTTGATCCAACTACGTGAAAGAAAAACACGTAAAACTAAATGGCAAACAACCGATGAAGATACTGAATATTCGAAAAAGCAATTAGATAAGGATATTGTCTTACCCGATCAGATTCGTAAAGTTGTACAAACCTACAAAAACAATTTACCAAACATTTTCCCTGGGCGAGCTGAAGTGCCTAAAACACTCATCTTTGCTAAAACGGATAGTCATGCTGATGACATCATTCAAATCGTTCGGGATGAGTTTGGTGAGGGCAATGACTTCTGTAAGAAGATCACTTATAAAATTGATGAAGATCCTAAAACAGTTTTAGCGCAATTCCGTAATAACTTTTATCCACGTATTGCAGTAACAGTAGATATGATCGCAACAGGTACAGATATTCGACCACTTGAATGTCTACTCTTCATGCGTGATGTGAAAAGTAAGAACTATTTTGAGCAAATGAAAGGTCGTGGTACACGTACCTTAGATGAAGAAAATCTGAAAAAAGTAACCCCTTCTGCTAAAGGTGCTAAGAGCCGTTATGTAATTGTAGATGCAATAGGTGTAACTGAGTCTTTAAAAACAGCTAGCCAACCATTGGATTCTAAGCCGACTGTACCGTTAAAGGATCTTGCACGAGGTTTAACTTTAGGGGCACATGACCCAGATACTGTTGTCTCTTTTGCCAACCGACTTTCTCGAATGGAACGTCAATTAGATGACTATCAGCTTGAGCTTTTTGAGAAGGAGTCAAAAGGTTTAAGCTTACGCTCTTTTGTCAAAAATCTATTTGATGCCGTTGATTCGGATAAGGTAAATCAAATCGCAATGGAACAGCACGGTTTAACATCTGATGAGGAAGTTACAGAAGAGCATGTTAAACCGATTCTTAAAGCGCGTGTCAAAGAAGCAGTTAAAATTCTTAATGGCAATATGATCGACTTACTTGATACCATCCGTAAGCAAACTGAGCAAGTTTATCTAGAAGATGAAATCGATGAAGTCGTCACTGCGGAATGGGCTGGTGACATTCAAACCAATAGTGAAGCCTTGAGAAAAGATTTCATTGAATACCTTCATGAAAATATTGATGAAATTTCTGCACTGAATATTTACTTCAATATTCCACAACAACGTGCTCAAGTCACTTATGCCATGATTAAAGAGTTATTGGTAAAGTTACAGCACGAGCGACCAAAACTCGCACCATTACGTGTGTGGGATGCATTTGCGTATTTGGAAAGTTACGACACAACCGCTTCTCGTCCAATCAATGACCTGACTGCCCTGATGTCTTTGTTACGTCGTGTTTGTGGTTTAGACGAAGCTTTGGTTCCTTATGATGCAACGGTACGTCAAAACTTTAAACGTTGGATTTTTAAATCCAACAATACTGAAGGTTCTAAGTTCTCTGATGTACAACTTGAGTGGTTACGAATGATGCGTGATCACATTGCAAACTCTTTCCATATTGAGCATGATGACTTCGAAATGGCACCTTTTGATAGCGAAGGTGGTTTAGGTCGTATGTATCAATTATTTGGAGATGAAATGGACGCTATTATTGAAGAAATGAATTTGGAGTTAGTAGCATAATGGCTCTTGGAATAACACCACTAGAAATCATTAAAAGTCTAAATTACCCTCTTTTGGTTAAAGCTCCCAATTGGGAAAGAGTGCCATTAGCTTCAATTGCTTCTGTTCAAAATGGTTATGCTTTTAAATCTGAATTTTTTAATAATTTCAGTCAAGGCATGCCTTTAATTCGCATTAGAGATATATTAAATCATTCAACTGAACAGTTTTACTCAGGTGAATATGAAAGTGATTTCATAGTTAAATACGAAGACATTCTAATAGGAATGGATGGAGATTTTAATATTTCTATATGGAAAGGAGATAATGGCTTATTAAATCAACGTGTATGTCGTATACAGAATATTAAATGTCACTTTTTCAATAAAGATTTTTTATTTATGTGTCTAGGCCCATATTTAGATGCTATCAATCAAGAGACATCAGCGGTTACAGTCAAACATCTTTCATCTAAAACTATTCAAGATATTTATTTACCCCTTCCCCCTCTAAATGAGCAAAAAAGAATTGTTCAAAGAGTTGAAGAATTATTTTCTGAAATTGATGATGGTGTTGAGTCACTAAAAATAGCAAAAAAACAGTTAGATGTTTATCGTCAAGCTATCCTTATTCAGGCATTTAACGGTAATCTAACGAAGCAATGGCGAACATTAAATTCACATAAACTACCTACCGAAGAATATTTCCTATCCGCAATCAATCGTGACCGTGAAGAGCGTTACGAAAAACAAGTCGCTGATTGGAATAAGGATCTTTCACACTGGGAAAAAGCAGGGAAAATAGGTAGCAAGCCCAAAAAACCAAAACCACTTCCACGCATTGAAGCAACTCAAATTAGCACTGAGGGTCTTCCTAAAGGTTGGATCAAAACCAACTTGGAATATGTATGTGACTTTATTACAAAAGGAACTACCCCTGCAAAAAATGAGCTATTTGCAAAACAAGGCGATATCCCTTTTATTAAAGTTTATAATTTAACACATAAAGGCTATTTAGATTTTTCAATCGATCCAACCTTTGTAACTAAACAAACGCATGAAGGATTTTTGAAACGTTCTAAAGTTTATCCAAATGATGTTTTAATGAATATTGTTGGTCCACCGCTTGGTAAAGTATCTATTGTTCCAGACAGCTATCCTGAATGGAATATAAATCAAGCCATAGCTATATATAGAAGTAATTTAATTGATTCAAAATACTTATCAGAATTTCTTTTAAATGAAAATACTGTTAGAGCAATGATGAGTCAATCAAAAGCCACAGCTGGACAATTCAATCTAACCTTGGAGATTTGTCGTAATTTTCCAATTCCTGTGTGTTCTAAACTTGAACAAGCTGAAATCGTAAAATCTCTTAGCGAAAATTTATCTAATGCTCAATATCTTCAAGAAACAATAGATCAACAACTTGAGCAACTAATGCTATTAAAGCAAACGGTACTTCAAAAAGCTTTCTCTGGTGAGCTTGTCCCTCAAGATCCTAACGATGAACCTGCTTCAGTTTTACTCGAACGTATTAAGGCTGAAAAAGAGGAAGAATTGGCAAAAGCAAAAGCCAATAAAACGCCGAAAAAGCCAACTAAGCGAAAAACCAAAGCTACAAAAGAAGATGAGCCTGCTCAACAGGAATTGATATGAGCACTTTTGAAACTAAACAACCTGAATTAGAAACCTTAATTCATCAAATTAAAACTGGTGAACTTCAACTACCCGACTTCCAACGTGGTTGGGTATGGGATGATGAACATATTCGCTCACTGTTAGTCAGTATTGCACGCTCCTTCCCTGTGGGTGCAGTCATGCTGTTAGAGACTGGTGGACCTGTCAACTTTAAAGTACGTGCTGTTGAAAATGTAGAATTTTCAGGTGAAACACCTTCTCCGAAATATTTGATTTTGGATGGTCAACAGCGATTGACATCTTTAACACAAGTCTTAGCTTTAAATAAACCTGTTAAAACTTTTACTGAAAAAGGTCAAGAAATTGAGCGTTATTACTATATCGATATCGAAGCTGCCCTAAATGGACAATTCGATGACGCTTTTATTTCGGTAGGTAAAGATAAAACGGTTAAAACGAATTTTGATCGCGATTTTAAACAAATCGAAAATGGTGCTGGTCAGCTTATTACTTTAGATTTCTCAACGACTGAGAAAGAATATGAAGCAATGTTTTTCCCTTGTAGCTTGATCTTTAATAGCCATTCTTGGGAAATGGGATTGCTGAAATACAATCAGGATAAATATATTCGTTTTGCTGACTTTAAAGATAAAGTCTTACAAGAATTCAAATCCTATAAAATTCCAGTGATTCAGCTCAACAAAAACACATCTAAAGATGCTGTATGCCTTGTTTTTGAAAAGGTAAATACTGGTGGTGTTCCCCTCTCTGTCTTTGAATTGGTCACTGCATCATTTGCAGCAGAAAATGATAAAGACAACAATCTACGAGAAGATTGGTACGGTGATCAAAAACAGGGTATTGAAGGACGTTATCAACGTATTGTTGAAAATCGAAAAATTCTCTCAAAACTTGAACCAACCGATTTCTTACAAGTCATTAGTCTATTAACTACTTATGACAAACGTCAAATTGACAGAAAGGCAGGCAAAACAGGGAAGTTACTTTCTGCGGTTTCAGCTAAGCGACAAGCTGTACTGACGTTGACCTTACAAGACTATAAGCAATGGGCGAATGCTGTTGAGACTGGCTTTACTGAAGTCGCAAGCTTCCTTACGAAACAATGCTTCTTCTCAGAACGCGAATTACCATACCGTGGTCAACTTATTCCTCTCGCAGCAATTATGACAAAATTAGCTGAAAGAAAAATGAATTGGCGTGAACCTAAAATTCTTCAAAAGTTAGAACAATGGTTCTGGTGTGGCGTCTTAGGTGAGCTCTATGGTGGTGCTGCTGAAACGAGAACTGCCAATGACCTAGAAGATTTCATCGCTTGGGTCGAGAATGATGAAACCATTATCAGAACGATTTTTGATGCTTCATTCCAACCTGAAAGACTTGAAACTTTAAGATCTCGTCAAAGTGCTGCTTATAAAGGTATCAACACCTTAGTACTCCGTGAAGGTGCAAAAGACTTCTTTTGGAATGAAACTATTCAGCAACTTGATTTAGATGGTAAGCCTTTGGATATTCACCATATTTTCCCTCAACAATGGTGTAAGGAAAAAGGTATAAAACCAGCGGTATATGATTCGATTATTAACAAAACCCCTCTATCAGCCTCTACAAATAGAGCGATTGGAGGTAAAGCACCATCTATTTATTTAAGTCGATTACAGAATTTTAATACGACTCAATACTCTGATGAACAAATGGATTCAATTCTAGAAGGTCATCTCATACCAACCGATGAGATCCGTAGTGATGATTTTGAATCTTTCATGCAATTACGAGCTGAACATCTTATCAATCTCATTTATCGAACTATGGGTAAAGCCTTAAGATCTAATCAATTTACTAACCAATCTACACAAGATAAGGCAGAGGCAACTTCATGAATGCATCATCTATAGTTTCAAAAGTATGGAGCTTTTGTACCACCCTTCGTGATGATGGTGTTGGTTATGGAGATTACCTCGAACAGATTACTTATCTCATTTTCTTAAAAATGGCGGATGAGTATTCCAAACCACCTTATCGTCGTAATGTCGGCATTCCTGAAAAATACAAATGGGATACGCTTTTAAATACAAAAGGTGCTGAGTTAGAGCTTCATTACATTAGTCTTTTGCGAGATCTTGCTAAAGAAAAAGGTATGTTGGGTCAAATTTTCACTAAGGCTCAAAATAAGATCCAAGATCCTGCAAAATTGTCACGTCTTATTGAGATGATCAACGATACCCAATGGGTTACTCTGAATACAGATGTGAAAGGTGATATTTACGAAGGTCTTTTAGAAAAAAATGCCGAAGATACTAAATCTGGTGCAGGTCAGTACTTCACTCCACGTTCTTTAATTAAAACGATTGTTGAATGTGTCCGCCCAGAGCCTAATAAAACAATTGCTGATCCAGCTTGTGGTACTGGTGGATTCTTCCTCTCAGCGTATGAGTTTTTAACAAAAAACCCTGATGCTCCTTTAGATAAAGATGCAAAAGCATTTTTAAAGAATAGTGCGTTCCATGGTAATGAGATTGTCGCAAATACTCGTCGCATGTGCCTGATGAACATGTTCTTGCACAACATTGGTGAAATTGACAAAGATAGTCTTATTTCACCAAATGATGCGTTGATTGCACCTAGTCCAATTACTGTGGACTATGTATTGGCAAACCCTCCATTTGGTAAGAAAAGCTCAATGAGTTTTACCAATGAAGATGGCGAACAGGAAAAAGAAGATTTGACGTATAACCGTCAGGACTTTTGGGCAACCACATCAAACAAACAACTTAACTTCCTACAGCATATTTGTTCAATGTTAAAAACAACTGGACAGGCTGCTGTTGTTGTTCCAGATAATGTTTTGTTTGAAGGTGGAGCTGGTGAAACGATCCGTAAAGAGTTAATGTCCAAAACTGAATTACATACTATTCTTCGTTTACCTACAGGTATTTTTTATGCCAATGGTGTAAAAGCAAATGTGCTTTTCTTTGATAATAAACCTGCTAGCAAAGATCCATGGACTAAAGAAGTTTGGTACTACGATTACAGAACGAATGTACACCACACTTTAAAGAAAAAACCAATGCGTTTTGAAGATCTACAAGACTTCATCAAATGCTATAACCCTTTAAATCGTTTTGAGCGTTCTGAAACTTGGCATGCTGAGAACAATCCCGAGGGTCGTTGGAAAAAGTTTAACTATGCTGAATTAGTCAAACGAGATAAAACGAGTCTTGACGTCTTCTGGCTTAAAGACAAGAGCCTGACAGATTTAGATAATCTTCCTGATCCAGACATTTTGGCTAATGAAATTATCGAAAATATCGAGTCAGCTCTAGAAAATTTCCGTAGCGTTCTAACGAAACTAGAAAACTAATAAAAAAGGCTCCCTAGATGGGAGCCCTTTTTATCATGCTGCTTTTGAAGCCCAATGCTTAATTTTATCTAACAATATTAACTCAGATGTTTCACATTCTATTTTGATGCCTTGTTGCTCTTGCTTTCGATTTAGGCTCTCGATTAGGCTATCTATTTTCTCTGCTTTATCACTATCTAGCTTATCTAACTCATCATCTGTTGGACTTAAAATAAAGAACGTCGGTTCTCTATTATTCAAGATTGCAGCCGTTTTCAAGTCATTAACATTCATTAAATAATTACTACTTATTCTATCCAAATTGGGTGTTACTGCTGAAACAATTCCTCCGTAACCTTTTGATCCTTGCAATGGAACTAGAAGACTATCATTATTGAAAGCAATATATTTTTGATTAGGAATGACTCCTGATAACAAAGGATCTCCCTTCACTTTATCTTTAAATTTCTTAGTAATTCGATTGATAAGCGCATCGCTTTGCACTGTCTTAAACTCTGACCTTACAGCTTTTTTACTACATTCTCTAGCAAGGGTAATAACGCGCTTATAAAGTCTATCTAGTATTTCTTCTTCCGAATTACCTTTTGCTATTCCCTTATCAATCCATTTAATTTGTTCGGAAAAATTCCTACAGTTATTTTCCAAAGCTGGTAATGAAAGCTCAATAATGTCCTGAACATGCTGAATAACAGAGTTATCAAAAAGGCATGATAATCTCTCGAACTGATCCAACATCTTAAAGTTTATACTTCCATTGACTTCAAGTGCCACGCCAATATTTAATAGTTCTTCAGTAGCAATATCAGGGCTCCACTGAATCAAAGACCATTCACCACGTACGATTTTAGAATTTTGTGTTTTAATCACATGTAGTTTACTCATGGTGCTACTGCTCCCAAACTACTATTGAAATAAGAAGATAATCCCTTAAACCTTGCAACACTTGCTTGCAGGCGATCTTTAAAATATTGCACTAAAATAGAAATAACTACTTTTGTAGTAGGTACATTTGGAATCAAATTTTTAAAGACCTCTTCAATATCAGTAGATATTTCATCAAAACATAGCGTATCAAACACCCTTACATAATTACCTGATGCATCAATAATTGGCTTCCATGCGATTGTAGATGGACTTCCAGCATGCTGATTTATAAAAAATTCTTCTAACCAATTATTAAAGTGATGAGCATTTACTAAACCACAATTTACCCAATCAACTCCACCAAAAATCAGACCATGATCAATAATAGCCAAATTATTTTTATTCAAGAAAATAATATTACCTGGATTTCTATCACGATTACCTATGCAGTCATCAAATGCAATTAATTTTTCAAAGTCATCCCATTGTATTAAAGCATCAAAATACTTTTCGAATTCATCAGCTGTACCAGTAGTAAATGGTGGTGAGAAATATAGCTTTTTCATATTGTTACTACCGATACTTCTACAAGCCCACGCATAATAAAACCCATATTGATGAGCAAATTTATCTGCCGGGTCTGCAGGAATATCATCCACAGATATTTTTATAAGGGCAACTCTTGGAGATTGCTTCAAAGAGGCCTTATTAGCCATCAAGTACCCAAAACTTTCGTTTATGATTTCACGATTCCGACTTGAAATTGGAAAAATTTTAATGAAAGTATCAGCCTCCTCCCCATCAGGCCAGCGAACCGTCGCTAGTCTTGTACTTGCCGAACATCCTCCGCTCGTATTACTCACAAGCTTAAGTGTTTCTAAGTACCCCTCTTCTTCAATAATTTCTATAGTCATATTTATAAATCATAAGTCATATATATATATTCACACACTTTATCAAAAAGAATAGATCAACTCTATATGAACATAAAAAGCCCAAGACAAATATTAAAAATATCTTATTAAATAAACACTTAATTCCAAAAAGTATAACTATTTTCTCTTGCCTGAGCATAAGCCCATTCCGCCACCTTATGCGAACGTTCTTTATCCGTTAGAAACCCCAACACAGAAATTCGATCCACAATAATCAAATCTTGATCTTCATTTCGATCTTTCCACTTATGCAAAAACTCATCAGATGCGAGTAGATTACTTTTCTTAGAATTACAGGTTAAATCAGCCAAAACAAAGTTATGCCCTGTGTCCGATGGATACATAGACCATGGAATGAAATGATCGACTGCATAATTACCCTTTTTCATTGGTTTATTACAGTAGAAGCATTTGCAGTCTTGTAGCTCGACTAAGACATTCGCTACAGCATTTAACTGATTTCGACTCGGCTCAAACATGAATTGTTCAAGATTTGGAAGCTTATTTAAAATAGGTGCATTAGTGCTGTTCTTACGAATGTAATCAATCCAACGTTTCTGACAAAGCTCTTCAATAATCTCGCTGAATTGGCGTAAGCAATACATGACTTGAGGCAAAAGAATGAGTTGCTTTCCACACTGATTAAGCTGATATAAAAACTCAAAATTTTGACCATTGATGTTTTGCAAATAACACACTGGCATGTCTTTGACCGTTCTTGCCACATCCTTTACTAGCTTCAACCACACTAGTGAATCTCGCCTTAGAAGCCCAAGAGATGAGTAGCTCTGCCGAAGTTTAATAATGCGATTCACAATAGCGGCTTGCTTACCATTGTTCTGATTTAAGATCAGTTGCCCTTCATCATTAAAGGTATATGGCACAGCCTGCTTCCAATACAGCTCAACAAACTTCTCCGCAATATCTATATACTCAAGTGTCAGACCGGTGCCTGTATCTTCACCTTTTTCAATCGCCAATCGACTCAGGCTAATCAGCAATGCAAATTTATAGGTACTGCTAAAACTACCCGACTGCAAAATCAGCTGAATATTTTTTAGGAATTTAAGCTGTTCCTGCGCCGTAGGAATAAAGTCAGACATGTTTTTTCCAAAGTAGATTGAGCCATTTTTCTTGTCGTTCAGGTCGCTGATCTATTGTGACCCACTGTTTGATCTGTTGAACATGATTAAACTGTTTTCGCAAAGCCTCTGCTTGTTCTTCATTCAAATCTGTAAACTGCCGACCATCCTTTTCTCGATCACTATCCCCATATTTGAAAGACATATAAAGCACACCATTTGGCTTGAGCGCACTCAGCAGTTTTCCAATCACCTCTTTTAAACGAGTACGCTCACAATGCAACAACGATGCGCAGGCCCAAATTCCATCATAAGTTTCATAGTCATCAACCTCATAAAAGCTCTTCCACTTAATAGGAATACCTGTAAGTAGAGATGCTTTTTTAACGAGTTCTTCGGAATAGTCTATTGCATCGACCTGATAGCCTTTATTTTTAAAAGCCAGAGTATCTCGTCCTGAGCCACAGCCAACGTCAAGAATCTTGGCACCTTCCTGCAGCTCAGCTAAAAATGGCTGATATAGGCTTTCCATATCAACTTCAAACGTTGAAGCTGTAAATTCTTCTGCATGCTTAT
>NZ_JBLZXR010000059.1:0-10297 GCF_050285345.1 Acinetobacter sp. | reverse complement strand
CATGAACATTCTTGCGCTTGGGCATAAGCGTCTAGCTGTAGGAATCACCTCCGTTTAAGGGAGGTGAGGATGTCAATCATCAAATGAGGCTTGATTTAAGTACTTTTCATGAGAATCTAAAAAATTTAAAAATCATTAAAAAGGCATAAAAAAACGCCCGAATCATCGAACGTTTTTTTAAGACTCTAAAAATTAAGCCTGATTGGTAAAGTAATCTTCAGAGAAGTTCATAATCACGTCTGAACCTGATTTCACTTTGGCAATACGCAGTGCAAGTTCAGGCAGGATGCGCTGAGTGAAATATAGTGCGAGTGCAAGTTTGTTTTGGTAGAACTCGCCATCTTTGTCCTTCGCTGCATTGGCAATGCGTGCAAACATATAAGAGAAGCTCAGTAGGCCTACAGCATGCAGGTAATCGACCGCTGCGGAGTTTGAGAATTCTGCATTTTCACGCGCAGCCTCTAGGACATATTGTGTCACCGACTCAATTTCTGCAGCAGCATCCAAAGTTGCATCTTTAATGAAGTTTAAGTCAGCGTCCAAATCATTGGCGAAGTCGCGAATTTCTTGGATGTATTCCGCAATAAATTCACCGTTGCACTTAATGGTTTTACGACCAATCAAGTCTTGAGACTGAACGCCATTGGTGCCTTCGTAAATTTGCGCAATACGCAAGTCACGGACACATTGTTCCATACCCCATTCACGAATAAAGCCGTGACCACCAAAGACCATTTGTGCATCTAAGGTTGCTTGGAATGCCGTATCGGTTAAATAAGCTTTGGCAACAGGGGTTAACAAAGCAACACGGCTGTTGGCTGCTTTGACTGCTTCTGGATCTGTTGAGAACTTGGTAATGTCGAGCTGTTGACCCACGTATACCGCAAATGCGCGCGATGCTTCGTTGTTCGCACGTGCATTGAGCAGCATGCGGCGTACATCGCCATGCACCAAAATGCTGTCCGCAGGTTTGTTTGGTGATTGAACGCCAGAAGCGCTGCGACCTTGTAAACGGTCTGTCGCATATTGTGCCGCATTTTGGTACGCAAATTCAGATGCACCAATACCTTGAATACCCATAGAGAGGCGTTCGTAGTTCATCATCACGAACATCGCAGCCAGACCTTCGTTTTCTTTACCCACAAGGTAACCATTGGCACCGTCAAAGTTCATCACGCAAGTTGCAGATGCTTTAATGCCCATCTTGTGTTCAATTGAACCTGGACCCGCATGATTACGTTCACCTAAAGAGCCATCAGCATTGACCAAAAATTTCGGTACGATAAAGAGTGAAATACCACGTGAACCCGCGGGCGCATCCGGTGTTTTCGCCAAAACTAAGTGAATGATATTTTCCACTAAGTCATGGTCACCGCCAGTAATGAAGATTTTAGTACCAGTAATATTATATGTACCATCTTCATTCGGTTCAGCTTTAGTTTTAATAATACCAAGGTCTGTACCTGCATGCGGTTCAGTTAAGCACATGGTGCCTGACCATTCACCTGAGTAGATTTTTGGCAAGTAGGTTTCTTTTTGCTCTTGTGATGCATAGCTGTTCAGCGCCATACCTGCACCAACAGAAAGTAGTGGGTAGAGCAAGAAGGAAGGGTTGGTCGCGAATAACATTTCGTCAGAAAGAACAGTCAGCATTTTCGGCATGTTCTGACCGCCCCATTCTTCGTCTGCACCTAGACCAATCCAGCCGCCTTCGGCATATTGTTTAAATGCTTCTTTAAAACCAACAGGAGATTTAACATTACCATTACTAAAAGACGCGCCTTCTTCATCACCCGTACGGTTTAAAGGGTGAGCCACGTTTTGTGCAAATTTTGCCATTTCTTCAAGAATAGCTTCAGCAGTTGCTGCATCAACGTGCGCAAGATTTTCATTGTTTTGCCAGAATTGTTCTGCTTTAAATACATCATTTAAGATGAATTTCATATCTGCGAGCGGCGCGTTATAAATTGGCATAGTGTCACCTGTTTGTTTTTAAATTCAATTCAGTCGAGTTGAGTCTAATACTTGAAATATTAAGTTATTAGACGACTAAAGGGGAATGTTTGCATCTTTTATAAAGAAAAAGGACTGCCAATGCTATGACCGTCCTTTCTCTATTTCTGTACTCATGAGTACAGTTTTTTAAAAATCATCAGATTGTCACATTAGAATGCAAAGTGTTCTGCATCTAGTGTCATCAATGGATCTACACCACCAGCGATTACGTCTACGTGTGAACGAACGCGTGGCAAGATTTTCTTGAAGTAGAAACGGGCAGTGGTCACTTTGGCGTTGTAGAAGTCAACGTCAGTTGTACCCGCAGCCAAAGTTTCTTGTGCTACAAGTGCCATACGCGCCCATAGGTAAGCAAGCGTCACATAGCCAGAGAAGTACAGGTAATCCACCGCAGCAGCACCCACTTCTTCAGGGTTTTGCATCGCTTTCATACCAATCTGCATGGTTAAATCGCCCCATTCTTTGTTCAGCGCAGCAAGCGGCTCAACAAATTCTTTCATTGCTGTATTGTCTTTGTTGGCTTCAACAAATTTGTGGATAATTTTGGTGAAATCTTTCAACATTGCACCTTGCGTACCCAAAACTTTACGGCCTAACAAGTCAATTGCTTGAATTTCAGTGGTCCCTTCGTACAAGCAAGAGATACGTGTATCACGTACGATTTGCTCCATACCATGTTCAGAAATGAAGCCGTGACCACCAAATACTTGAACGCCATGTTTCGCAGATTCAGAACCGGTTTCAGTTAAGAATGCTTTTGCAATTGGGGTTAATAACGACAGGATGTTGTCCGAAGCCTTACGTTCTTCTTCAGTTGCACCTTGCTCAACTACATCTGCGTAGAGAGACAATAAGTAAACCAATGCACGACCACCTTCAGCAAATGCTTTTTGTGTTAACAGCATGTTGCGTACAGCAGGGTGAACGATAATTGGATCAGCTTCTTTTTCAGGGGCTTTAGGACCTGAAAGTGAACGCATTGCTAAACGGTCTTTGGCATAGGCAAGTGCACCTTGGAACGAACCTTCAGATGCTGAAAGACCTTGAATAGCCGTACCGATACGTGCTGTGTTCATGAAGGTGAACATGCAGTTTAGACCACGGTTTTCAGGGCCAATCAAGAAGCCTTTGGCGTTGTCAAAGTTGATGACGCAAGTTGCGTTACCATGGATCCCCATTTTATGTTCGATCGAACCACAACGTACGGCATTGCGCTCGCCGATTGAACCATCAGCATTGACATTGAATTTAGGTACAATGAATAACGAGATGCCTTTGGTGCCTTTTGGTGCGCCAGGAAGACGAGCAAGTACGATGTGGATAATGTTATCTGCCATGTCGTGTTCACCAGCAGAGATAAAGATTTTCTCGCCAGAAATTGCATAGCTACCATCCGCTTGTGGTTCAGCTTTAGAGCGGATAATACCCAAGTCAGAACCCGCATGAGATTCTGTTAAGCACATGGTTCCTGTCCATTCACCTGAAACCAGTTTAGGCAGATAAGTGTCTTTTTGTTCTTGTGAACCGTGGTGTTCCAAAGTACGTACTGCACCGTGAGACAGACCAGGGTACATCCCCCAAGCCCAGTTTGAAGTGCCGACCATTTCAGAGATCACGTTGCCTAGAGACACCGGCAATGCTTGACCGCCGTATTGTTCTTCAGCAGAAAGTGACGGGAAGCCAAGTTCGATATATTTTTGGTACGCTTCTTTAAAACCAGTTGGTGTCGTTACGACACCGTCGTTCCAAGTACAACCTTCGCGGTCGCCGACTTGGTTTAGAGGAGAAAGTTCATTTTCACAGAAGTCTGCAGCAGCTTCTAGATATTGGTCAACCAACTCACGACTTACGCTGTCAGAAAATGCAGGAAGTTTTGAATAATGTTCTTCTGCGTTTAAAAGCTCATGCAGAACGAATTGCATATCACGTAAAGGCGCTTTGTATTGTGGCATATCGTTTTCCTCAATACTGGTTTTTACCAGCGTTAATAATTCTAAATAAATATTGGAACGTATCGTCAATGACACGTGTCTGAATGGTTCTAATCGTGCAACATCTTCTTATTGGGTACAAGCATTTCAGGGGGATTTCTTGGTGACTGCAAAGTCAAAGAATTATTGTTTTAAAATGCTAAGTGTATTGAGTGTAAACACTTTTAGCCTATTTTGAATGACACAAATAGTCAAAAAGCGTAAAAAGATATGTCCAATAAAAAAGACACTTCAGAGAGTGCCTTTTTTACTGCAATTAAATTGTAAACATGGTTTTATTTATTTTGTCGCGACTGGGGCAGGGGGATTGGGCTGGAAACGAACGGTACATTTACCATTAATTTGCTGTTCACCAACTTTGAATGCAATGGCCGTACCATCAGCTTTACCTTGACAGGCTTTGGCAATGGCTTGTTGCTTGGCTTGGCGCTCAGCCAGACGTTGGTCAAATTGTTTGGTCAATTCTGCACGCTTTGCATCTGTCAGTGGTTCACCACGATGCATTCTAGCATGCATTGGACGGTGTTCGCCGCGCATTGGTTTGTGTTCAGCACGTGCGTCTTTCATGGCTTTTCGATCGACTTTAAAGGCCATGGTGCATGTACCATCAATGGTTTTATCGCCTGCTTTGACTTGCGCAGCGCTACCCACCGCTTTGCCGTCACAGGCCTGACGCATTTGTTGCATAACTTGCTGACGTTCTGCGCGCATTTTCTGCATTTGTTCGCGCTGTTCAGGTGTCATTTTGTGTGCATGATGGCCATGATGTTGTTTCATCATGTGACCATGCTCGACATCTTTGGGGGCAGTCGTGGACTGACAAGCCGTTAATACACCCATACTCAATACGCTTGCACCGATGAAAGCCATTTTTGTCATATGATTCATTGTCTATACCCCACCCAACAGATTTTTATTTGATGGTTAAAGATTAAATAATAAAGATGAAGAAACAATGGAGAGTTTTTTGCCTGAGTGTTCGCTACAATAATGAATATAGAAGAAAAATGAGTGTGTTCTTTTGAAAATACGTCGTGTCCCCATCGCCTTACGCCTGTTTTTGACGGTGTTGTTGACGACGCTCGTCATTACAACCGTGAGTCTGGGGGTCTTGCATTGGAATATGCAGCGTAATTTCACCAAGTACGTTGCCGATGTCGAGATGCAAAAGCTAGATCATGTGATTGAAAACTTAGCGGGAGTTTATGCGGTCTATCATGATTGGGGCAATGCGATTCAAGCACAGATTTTACAGATTGAAGGACATGCTGCACCAGATGATTATGACCGTCTTTCGCGTTGGTGGTTACGTCGTCAATATGATATTGCTTTGCAGCAACGTTATTTTCAGGATCATAGCTTGGTTAATGCACCAAGCATGTTGCAAAATCCGCAACAAACTACAGAAGAAAAGACAGAGGAGTTAAATTGGTTAGAGAAAAATTTACCCTCAGAATTTCAGCCTTTTGAAGGCTTGAAGTTTCCACTGAGTGCTGATCAAAATGTGTTCCGTCCGAAGGATAAAAGCACTGAAAATCAAGCAGAACAATCGCCACAAATTCAATCGAAAGATGGCAAAAAACAATTTATTTCGATGCCTGACCGTTTAGGCCTAAGTTCACGTTTATCTTTATATGATGCTCACCGTCAGTTTGTGGTGGGTGAACCTGCGGAAGAGCAACTTTCGTATCGTCCGATTATGGTGAATAATCAGGTGGTGGGTTATTTGGGTTTGAAGCCAGTCCTAGAGCAAGATGATGCTTTAAGTATCAATTTCTTTAGTAAACAAACCCGTTATTTGCTGCTCGTATATGTCTTGACCTTTATTGCTAGTTTGATTGCAGCATTATTATTGGCGACCTATTTTAAAAAACCGATTCAACGTTTATTACAGGGAACACGTGAGTTGACCCAAGGCAATTATCAATATCAGATTACGGTGAATCGTAATGATGAGCTGGGTGACTTATCTAATGAGTTAAACCAATTGGCAGTGATTTTGGATCAACATGAAACCTCACGCCGTCAATGGGTGGCTGATACTTCACATGAATTAAAAACCCCGTTGGCTGTTTTACAGGCGCAAATTGAAGCCATGCAGGATGGCATTCGCAAACCAACGCCTGAACATTTTGCGTCGATGCTGAATCAGGTAAGTAGTTTGAAAAAGCTGACCAAAGATTTAGCTGATTTAGCTCAAGCCGATGCGCAGCAATTAAACTGCTATTTCACCACGGTAAATCCGTGGGATGTGGTGCTGCAAGAAGTGGAAAGCTTTAAGCCGAAATTTGAGCAAGCGCAATTGAACATTACTGCGACAGGTGACGGTGCATCATTACAATTAGATATAGATCGTTTTAAACAGATTATGGTCAACTTATTGGGCAATAGTATTCGTTATACCGAAGCCGGTGGTGAGGTGCATGTGCATACGACACAGGACGACACACAGTGGATCGTCTATGTCGATGACAGTCCATATGGCTTGACTGATGAGCAGTTGGCACGTTTAGGTGAACGTTTCTACCGGGTGGATGATTCACGTACACGCGCAACTGGTGGTACAGGATTAGGATTGGCATTGTCCGTAAAAATGGCGAAAGCGATGGGTGGAGCGTTGAGCTTTGAACACTCTCCATTGGGCGGTTTGCGTTGCAAATTGACCTTCCCAAAACAGATGAAACAATAAAAGGAAGCATGCATGAAACATATCATGTTGGTTGAAGATGAAGTGGAACTGGCACAACTGGTGCGTGATTATCTAGAAGCTGCTGGCTTTGAAGTCAGCATGTTTCATGATGGGCAAGAAGCCTATGACAGTTTCACCCAACGAAAACCGAGTCTGATGATTTTGGACTTGATGGTGCCGCGTATGGATGGCTTAACCATTTGCCGTAAAGTCCGTGAACAGTCAGATCTTCCCATTATTATGGTGACTGCGCGTACCGAAGAAATTGATCGCGTATTGGGCCTAAATATGGGCGCAGATGACTATGTCTGTAAGCCATTTAGCCCGAAAGAATTGGTTGCACGCGTACAAGCGGTTTTACGTCGTTTGGAACGAAAAGCAGAGCCAGAAGAGAATGATTTATTCCGTATGGATAAAGCACAGCAGCGCATTTGGTATCAACAGAAAGCCTTAAGTTTGACCCCAACCGAGTTTCGCTTGCTGGAGCTGTTTTTAGAGCATGTTGGACAAGTGTATTCACGTGCACAATTGCTCGATCATATCAACCCAGACAGTTTTGAAGTGGCGGATCGGGTGATTGACAGCCATATTAAAAACTTACGCCGTAAAATTTCGGATGCAGCGGAAACTGGCAACCGTCATGAGTGGATTCAGGCGGTATATGGTGTCGGCTACCGTTTTGAATATCCTGAAGAATAAGAAATATTCGATGAAATGGATGAAAGCGGATCGGTGTGAACTGATCCGCTTTTTTTATTGCCGCTGAAGCTGAGGAATTTTAAATGAAAATGAAGATAAGAAATGAGCGCTTGGATGATATTTTAGCGATTGAAGCCGTCACTCAAGCTGCATTTTTAAATGCCGCACATAGCAGTCATACCGAGCATTTTATTGTCAATCAACTGCGCAAAGATCATCAATTAACACTTTCGTTGGTTGCTGAGGAACAGCAGGAAATCATAGGGCATGTTGCTGTTTCACCGGTTCGTTTGTCGAGTGGCGAGGTGGGTTGGTATGGTTTAGGCCCGATTTCGGTGTTACCGAGCAAGCAAGGTTTAGGCATTGGTACACAGTTGATGCAAGCGGCATTGCAGGCTTTAAAAAATATCGGTGCTACAGGCTGCGTTTTATTGGGTGATCCCCATTATTATGCGCGTTTTGGCTTTCAAGTTTTTCCAGACCTGAACTTAGCCGATGTGCCGAAAGAATATTTTCAGGCCATCACCTTTGCCGACAGCATTCCGAAAGGCGATGTTCAATATTCAGCGGCCTTTAATGCGACCCAATAGTCGAAGATGGTTGAATGTTTTTAGAATAATCAGCTCAAAAGCTCAATTATTTTGAGGCCAAATTTTCCTCATTATTCCTTGATTAAACACAAAATAAAAGACATGTATGAATGAAAAGATAGACGGATGCAGGCGAACGGGCTAGGTTCGAAGGCATGAAGTCTTTACAATTCTCCATGTTATACATGAAGAGAGTTTGTTTTGAACAGCGAAACGCCCCAACTGCAGCGACGTTTAAAGAACCGCCATATCCAATTAATCGCCATGGGCGGTGCGATTGGAACAGGATTATTTTTAGGTTCAGCGCATATTATTGAGTCGGCTGGGCCTTCGATTATTTTTGGTTATCTGATCGGCGGTATCATTGCGTTTTTAATCATGCGCCAACTGGGTGAAATGATTGTACAAGAACCGGTAACGGGGTCATTCAGCCATTTTGCCTTTAAATACTGGGGCAAGTTTTCCGGCTTTTTAACTGGCTGGAATTACTGGATTTTATATATTCTGGTGGTGATGACCGAGCTGACAGCGATTGGTAAATACGTGAATTACTGGTGGCCGCATGTTCCGGCCTGGGTGTCGGTTTTGGTATTCTTTGCTGTGATTACCTTGGCCAATTTAGCCAATGTCAAACTGTATGCCGAATCTGAATTTTGGCTGTCGATGATTAAAGTCTTGGCCATTGTCGCAATGATTATTTTTGGGGCGTATTTGCTGTTGACGGCAGAGGCAGGTTCATCAGTATCGATCAGCAATTTATGGGTGCATGGCGGTTTCTTTCCGCATGGCTTTGAAGGCCTATTTTATATGCTGGCCTTTATGATGTTTGCCTTTGGTGGCATTGAGCTGATTAGCATGGCAGCGGCAGAAACGGAAGATCCAGATAAAAATATTCCGAAAGCCGTGAATCAAACCGTGATCCGTGTATTCCTGTTTTATATCTGTTCTTTGGCGGTGTTGCTGTCTTTGGTGCCGTGGAATCAGCTACAATTGGGCGGTTTGGATCATAGTCCATTCGTGATGATTTTTAAGCAGATTGGCATTGATTGGGCCGCGCATTTGCTGAACTTTATTATTTTGACGGCGTCTGTGTCTGTCTGCAACAGCGGGATGTATGCCAATAGCCGGATGCTTTTGGGTCTGGCTGAGCAGGGCAATGCACCAAAAGTGTTTAAACAGGTGAATGAGCACGGGACACCGATTGCGGCGGTTTTATTTTCTGCCTTGCTGATTTTTGGCTGTGTGCTGCTGAATTATTTCCTGCCTGAAAAAGCCTTGAGTTATCTGATTTATATTGTAGTCAGTGCCGCAGTATTGAACTGGATTTTGATTAGCCTGATTCATTTGAAGTTTCGACAGGCCATGAAACAGCAGGGCATTCAGACCAAGTTTCCGGCGTTATTTGCACCATTTACCAATTATTTGGTTTTGGCTTTCATGCTGATGATTTTATACATCATGTGGATGCAAGGCTTTAAGTTGTCGGTGATGATGCAGCCTGTATGGATCTTACTGTTGTTTGTGCTGTTTAAAATCATGCAGGCGAGAAAGGCTTAGTTTTTATTTTAAAAGGACTCAAAAATGAGTCCTTTTAACGGTGTAATAAAAGCTGCTGACTGGATGGTTTAGACCGCATCTTTACATCCGATCTTAGAAAAATGGCCTATTTGTTCCAACCGAATTTTTTAAAAATAGCCAGACCTTGCTTGGATTTTAAGAAGGTGATGAAACTTTGGGCTTCGGGATTCTTTAAGCTATGTTGTGTCAATGCAACACCTGTATCACGGTAAATCACCAGTTGAGGTTCGATCGGAATGATTTGACCAATATTGGGATTACTGATTCCCCAAATATTAAAGACTAACCAAGCATCATAATCATTATTTTCCTGCCAGTTCTTTTTGGCAACCCCAGTATTGGGCGCATACATCGCAATATTTTTTCGAAACGCCTTCGTTAACTCAATATTCCCCGTTCTGCCGGCAATATCCTCCCACATCCCGACTTGACCTGCGCCATGTGTGACCAAAACTTTGGTATTTGGCTTCGCCAAATCTTTAAAACCTTTAATCTTTTTGGGATTTCCCTTTCTGACTATAGCTGATTACTTAACTCTTCAGTACACCAAAGACCTTAAAGAATAAAATTTTACAGGTATTTTTACGTGCTGATATTTTTAGAATTTAGCTATAAAATTGCGGCAGGACGCAAATAAAGCGGCTCAACCGAATTTTTGTTGACATCCTCACCTCCCTTAAACGGAGGTGATTCCTACAGCTAGACGCTTATGCCCAAGCGCAAGAATGTTCATG
>NZ_JBLZXR010000058.1:0-2202 GCF_050285345.1 Acinetobacter sp. | reverse complement strand
GGTAATTTTCTTAGTCGAAATCTAAATTGTGTTATGTCCTTTTTATTTCAAGAGTTTAGAAAGTTGAGATTCGCGTAACTATAATAATCACCCAATAAAAAATCCGCTTTATCATAAAACGGATTTTTTTTATTAAAATTGAATGATTTAGCCCCAATCTAAAATATCAAATGTGGTGAGGCGGTTAACTAACCGCCTGCAACTTTGGGCTATCTTGATTCACAATAGCTTCAAAACGCTGAATTTCTTCTTCCAAATGTGTCAGTAAGTTTTGCATTTTTGGAAGGGCATTACGACATGCCGTTAAACCCACTTCAAGCTTATCGAGATAGCTAGTCATGGTGATGTTGAGTGCCTGACCATCGAGCACGATTGAAGCAGGATAGAGTGCTTCTAAACGTGCACCATTCCAATATAAAGGTTCTCGTGGGCCTGGGACATTGGAAATCACTAGATTAAAAGCCTGACGTTTCGGCATAAAACCAGACGCAATATTGAGCCCTGCAGCACTATAAACAAAAGCACTGTAGTTTAAAATTTGATTCGAGTTCATGCGTTTAAAGCGTTCTTTGGCATTTAGTACACTGCGACGCACAATGTTAAGACGCTCAAGAGGATCTTCTTTATGTGTGCCTAAATTTGCCAAAATCATGGTAATGCGGTTTGACACATCTGAATCATCAGAACGGACAGAAGCAGGAACCATAGCAATCAATGGTTTTTTCGGCAGGGCATTTTGTGAAATTAGGTATTCACGCAGCGCACCTGAGCAAATCGCCAACACAACATCATTAATTGTGACACCGAGAGACTTGGCAATATGTGACAAACGAGAAAATTCAAAAGATTGTGCGGCAAAACGACGTGAAGAACTGACACGTTGATTTAGAATAGAGCTTGGTGCTTGGAAGCTAGAGACATAATCGGGGTTACGCCCCATATCTTTTAGTACGGTTTGCGATAATTCGTATAGTACGCGAGGTGTTGAATCTAGTTGATCTTTCAGTGTTGCTAAGATGCCTTTCACGCGACTTACTTTCGGTTGATTGATACGCTTCAAACGTGGGCCTTCAACACACCACGGTGGTACAATACTTTTGGCATGTGGATCACGCGAAAGTGACTTTTCAACCAAGCGCATACCTGCAATACCATCTACCATTGCATGATGGATTTTAAAATACATGGCAAAGCGGTTATCTTCAATGCCTTCAATAATGTGACAGGTCCAAAGTGGTTTGGCACGGTCAATTAGGGCACTATGTTCCTGTGAAATATAAGTGAGTAATTCACGGATACGACCGGGATGCGGCAGTGCAATATGGCGGAAATGATGATCGAGATCAAACTCTTCATCTTCATCCCAAAAAAAGCCATTGAGTTTATTATTAAAAGGCGGAATTGGAATTGACTTTGAATTACGAATATCTGTGACGAGATCTTGAATAAAAGTGTCTGGTGCATTGTCGGGGATCTGAAATAAAAAAAGACCACCTACATGCATGGGTTGCTGCCGTTTCTCTAAATTTAAGAAGATAAAATCTATAGGATGTAATGGACGCATAGCGTTGATTGCCTCATTGCAATTTCTATCGCTACCCTATTTGTGAGTAGCATTGTTAGAATTATTGGATTGTCTCTCAAAGTATAGCGTTTTTACGTTGAAATGATACGGAATTATGTGTATCGATGCGTTGAAAAAACCACTGCTGTGCAGTGGTTTTGTGATCTTTATTTTTTCATGTTGCCTGCGTGTAAGCCGCATTCTTTATGGGTTGCATCTTCCCACCACCAGCGACCTTCACGTTCATGTTGATTCGGTAAAACAGGTCGAGTGCATGGTTCACAGCCAATCGAGATAAAGCCACGTTCGTGTAGTGGATTATATGGAATTTCCATTAGACGGATATAGTTCCAAACATCAGCGCTAGACCAGTTTGCCAAAGGATTGTATTTAATTAATTGTTTGCCCGCACCTGAAAAACCTGGGTCAGCTTGTACTACAGAAATTTCATTACGTGTGCCCGGACTTTGATCTTTACGTTGACCTGTAATCCAACCATCTAGAGTCGCAAGTTTTTTACGTAGCGGCTGAACTTTACGAATGCCGCAACATTCTTTGTGATCATCTTGATAGAAGCTAAAAAAGCCCTTTTCTGTCACCAGTTTTTGTACCGCATCACTTTCTGGGAAACAGATTTC
>NZ_JBLZXR010000057.1:0-3462 GCF_050285345.1 Acinetobacter sp. | reverse complement strand
AAGCTTTTCATCAAAGCGGATGCTGTCCTGGCTTTGACGAACAATTTTGTATTTGCCATCAAAGCTGTAAAGAGTCACATTGCCTTTATTCCCGCCGATTTTCACATCATATTGTTCAGCTGAAAGCTGTACAAAAGCTGCGATATCACCAAATGCGGCAGTTTTAAAATGACGCATAGCCTGTTGCACTTGTTTCGCTTGATTGACCATCGCCTGAACAAGAACATCACGCTCAAGGTCAATTGGCTTAATCGTTGACTCTGGGACCAAATGACCGCGTGCATCTTTGCGGTAGCCCTCTGGAATCGTCACTGCTGTATTCATATAAAACCCTTAGTTTCTGTAATGTTTTAAGTTTTTTTCTAAAGCGCTTTTGCATTCGATGCAGTACTTCACGCCACCTAATTTTTGTCGCTCTGCTGGAATGTTATTTCCGCAGTTTTCACACTCAGACACGCTAGGCGCATCAAAAGTGGTTCGGTCTTCTAACGCTCGCACTAAGCGTTGTTCCGCTGCATCGTTGGCTGTATCAGCTAGATCTACCATTTATCTTTATCCCTCGGTTTTATCTTGTTGCTGACAGGACATGTTTGGCAGCTTCTCCAAAAACGCATATCAACAGGATTTTGGGTTGGAGCTTCGCGGCATTTATTGCTACGGCACTCTTGCGGTGTAATTTTTTTATCTAAGTACGGGCACATAACATTGCCTAAAACTAGAATCACTCTATTTTCAAGTGCATCTGTACTACCTACGTACTTGTCACGCAGGGCAAGTGATAAACTAGACCGTGCGTATCCAATTGCATCAGCAACTTTTTGAATGCTGCCGAGAGCTTCAATCTCTTGATAAACTAGCTGCTTCCAAACTGGAATGTCGTCGCTAGAATTGACAGGAATTCTGGACATAAGACGTATCCTCCAATCATGAGAATGATGATAAGAATCAAGACAGACACAACAATTGCTGATTGAATTTGGATGTCATGAATTTCAATTTTTAAGGCGTTATTTTTTGCACGTTCTTCAGCAAACAAGCGCTCATAACCGTCAGCCAGATCTTTGAATCGGTTACGTTCAACGAAAAGTTTCAGGCGATGTTGTTCAATAGTATCTATAGGTTTATTCACAGCACTTTCTCCAGTTTTGTTCCGTGTAAACGCTCTTCTTCAAGTTCAGGCTGATCGCGGTAAACCACTTGGCCTTTGTTCGGGTCAAACACTTGCTTTGCACGTTGAATCTGCGGTGAAAGAGGTCCAGTATTCATATGGTCAAACAAGCGGTACTTTGCTTTTTTGCCAACTGTGTTCTGGGCCATTTGCACCAATGCCAAGTAGCCAGCTGAATACAGTGCGCGAAGGTATTCATTTGCTGTACCAACCGATATTTTCAACTCCCCATCACAGTCTGAAAGCGCTGCGAGTGTCTCAGCATTCATTGCGGTTTTATGAATGCGCAACGTGTTCCACATTGCATTGTTAATGCGGGCAGGGTGGACTTCATTGCCCTCCTTATCCACGCTTGGCCCCCAAAAGCCAATATCTTTAACAAGCTTGTAATGCACACGCTTAACACGCTTATTCGGAATATCTTCCTCGTATGTTTTTGCGATATAGCCAGCTAACTCAAGTCCCCTTACATAAGAGCGAGCACTGCCTTCCTTCATTTCTGCTAAATGAGCAACTTCAACCAGAGTGAAGTCGTCACGGTGGCTGCAAATTTGCATCCAAAGCCGTTGACGTGGTGCATATACTTTTGATTCAGTAGCTTGTTGTTCTAAAAGCATTCTTAATTCCCTGTAAATCTGAATAATTAAAACGAACGTGGACGAGGGCTTTCACCAGTAACAAACCCGCTTGGTAAAAGTTTTTTTAAGCTGTTTAAATCGACTGATTTAATCCCTGTTTCTAACGCTGCTTCATTCATCAGGTCCAAGTTGATTGATACACGGCGAGTCGATCCGCGTACTTCAGCAATCAGCTTTTCAAAAACTGCAATGTGAATTTCAACATTCGGGGCATATACAGCTGATAAGGCAATTGCATCATTTACATCAGCAGGTAAAGCTTGTACCCAGTGCGCCATTCGGCCATGAAAACGTTCGAATTTTTCCAATTTTTTCGGCAAAAATTCCTCACCGATGATTAGGATCGTACCTTGACTTTTTTCATATAAATCACGAATCAGCTCTACTTTATTGCCGCGCACCAAATGATCGACTTCATCAATAATCAGTGGACGGCCAGATTTAGCTAATTCAGTGCTTACAGCTTCCACCATCTCTGGAATTGTCTTTCCACCTGGTATACGCATTTCACGCAAAACTGCCTGCATAAAAGACTTTTTAGAGTCTGTTGAAGCAGCCTGGACGTAATATGCAAAGTTATTATTTGCAACGTAACTTGCACTCGTAGATTTACCTGATCCGCTTGGACCATAGAGACAAGAAATGCCAGGTAGTAAGTGATGGCGCTCTTTTGTACGCATGATTGCTTCCGTCAGCTGCGTAATATTGCGCGTATTTGCTAAGCCGCCAGCAAGCAGCATCGGCTTTTCAGCTTCTTGCGTCATGCTGTCATTGACTTTACTGTTCATATAAATCACCATTTAAGTGTTGTTTTGTCGTTCTCAGACAATAAAAAACAATATGTAGCGATACTGGTAATACCGTTACGCCTGACGTTGAGCTAAGTATTCAATTAGCTCAACGTCATTTTCTTTGAAGCTCTTAAAGACACGTGATAATTGGAAACTTGTCCAAAAACTGCGTTCATCGTCATTCACTTCAATCCCTGCCATTACGTTGGAATCAAGAGCAATCCAACGTTGCATTTTTTCTTTTGCGGTCAGTTCAACAGGCTCTGCTGTAGCTTCTTGCACCAATGTCGGTCTACGCATTGGCTGTTCAACTAAAATTGGCTCAGCCATTTGGTGCACTAAGCGTTCAGCACGAGGCGTGAAAATTACTGTTGATTGATCTTCAATATGTTCAATGACTTTCTGAGGATTTACTTCCTGCAAGACTTCATCTTGCTTCAATGCTAAGCGGCGTAAGCGACCATCAGCACGACGTTGACGTGCTTGTTCAACTTTGGTTTGCGGGAAGTACGCCCGTTTATTGGCATTCCATTTCGCATAGCAAATCAGGCGACCATCTTCGTCACGTACCGTAATTTGGTCAGCATTGTGGATGTCGTAACCCACCTGTACTGTGTCACCGTGATATTCAGAAAGATCCTGGCTAAAGTAGCGGTTGCCAAATAGCTCAATTTCACCTCTGCGCACCTTACGTTCTTCATATGGACGAAACAGATCCTCTGCATCCCAATCTTCCACGCGGTCAATCGGAGCGCCCATTTCTAACGCTTCATTCCACGCTTCTAACGGACTTTGATGACGCTTTTTAAAAGTCACAGGGTCGGTAATGCGTTTCAGGCTGCTATGTGGTTTATTGTTGTAGCCA